>CAYUJK010000167.1:0-7971 GCA_964444895.1 uncultured Roseivirgaceae bacterium | reverse complement strand
GCCATTCCGAACTGCATCTACTTGCTGAACAAATACCACCACGAAATTGATCGGCACGGAAACAAGATGCGGGCACTCAGCTTTGTGATCCGTAAAATCGGCTTGGTTACGCTCATTACAAATTTCACCACCGCCATTGGCTTTTTGGTAGTGGTATTTACCGATATCGTAGTGCTGAAAGAGTTTGGCCTTGTGGCCAGCATCAGCATCATGGCTGCCTTCATTGTCAGCATCACCCTTATCCCCTGCGTGTTTTCGTATCTGCCCACCCCAAGAGGTAAGCAGTTGAAGCACTTGAAACTGCGTTACCTCGACAAGACACTCACCTGGCTGGACCTGCTCGTACACCGGCAGCGGTACACCGTTTTTACAGTGGCCATTATCATTTTCGGAATTGCCGTTCTCGGTGTTTTCCAGTTGAAATCGATCTCATTTATTGTTGACGACGTGCCCGAAGACAGCCGGGTAAAAAAAGACCTGACGTTTTTTGAGGAAAACTTCAGCGGAATCATGCCCCTCGAAATTCTCTACGACACCGGAAAGAAACGAGGTGCTACCCAGCTATCTAACCTGGAAAAAATTGAGGAATTAGAAGACTACCTCAGCAGCACAGAATACATCTCCAAGCCGGTGTCGCTCGTAAGTGTATTCAAGGCGGCGAACCAGGCGTATTGGAACGACAACCCCAACTTCTACCGGCTACCCAACAAAAGAGAAATCCGCTTTATATCTCCCTACCTTCGGAACCAGGAGGAGTCATCTGATGTGCTGAGCGCGTTTGTAGACAGCACCCAGCAGATCATGCGATCGTCTTTTAAAGTGGCCGATGTGGGCTCCACAAAACTTGACTCCCTGATCGACAATATCGTGCAGCCCAAAATCCAGGAAGTATTTGCTGAGTCGGAAATCGACGTGAAGGTTACGGGCACCACCCTGCTGTTCGTAAAAAGCAATAAATACCTCGTAGAAAACCTGCGAATGAGCTTGCTGCTGGCATTCATTCTCATCGCCATCATCATGGCCTTGCTTTTCAGGAATTTTAAAATGATCATCATCTCTCTTATTCCCAATATCATTCCCCTGGCCATTACCGCCGGACTCATGGGCTACCTGGACATTCCGCTACGCCCCAGCTCTGCGCTAATATTCTGTGTAGTCTTTGGAATATCGGTAGACGATTCAATCCACTTTCTGGCCAAATACCGGCAGGAGCTTTTCGCCAACAAATTTTTTGTGCCCATCGCCATTTCAAAAAGTATCCGGGAAACCGGCGCCAGCATGATGTACACCTCCATTGTCCTTTTCTTTGGGTTCATTATTTTTGCGCTGTCTGATTTCA
Source organism: uncultured Roseivirgaceae bacterium (assembly GCA_964444895.1). Taxonomy (GTDB): domain Bacteria; phylum Bacteroidota; class Bacteroidia; order Cytophagales; family Cyclobacteriaceae; genus CAJXNP01. Next base: position 6,632 of record CAYUJK010000167.1, on the reverse strand, counting down.
GAAGCACTTACACGCTCGGCATACTGACCTCTACTACCCTACTGATCGCCATGTTCACTAACCTCCTGGTGCTGCCGTCGCTTTTGATGGCGTTTGACAATGGAAAACGAAACAGGGACTCTCACCCACCCATTGAACACTACGAGGACTTTTACCAGGAGGACGAGGATGAGGAGATAGACCTGGAGATGATCAAGGTAAGTACTGATGGCTCTAATGGTAGCAATGGTGCGGATGTTGAAAAGAAAAATCTGGTTAATTAACTTTTTTGCACGTGAAGTACAGGGAATACAAAGGTGTCAACTACGCTCAAATAGGAAAAGATATTCTCAGCTATTGGAAAGAAAACGATATATTTAGAAAGGCCATAGCTGCAAAAAAAGATAAGCCTCCGTTTACTTTCTACGAAGGCCCCCCTTCGGCTAATGGCACGCCGGGCATCCACCATGTGATCTCGCGCACAGTAAAGGATATCTTCTGCCGCTATAAATCCATGAAAGGGTTTCGGGTAGACCGAAAAGGCGGATGGGATACACACGGACTGCCCGTTGAGCTACAGGTAGAGAAGGACCTCGGCATCACCAAGGAAGACATTGGTAAAAAAATATCGGTAGAAGAGTACAACCGAAGGTGCCGGGAGGCGGTGATGAAGTACAAAGGCGAATGGGACGACCTCACCGAAAAGATAGGCTACTGGTTAGACCTTGACAACCCCTACATCACTTTTGACAATAAATACATGGAGACCCTTTGGCACTTGCTAAAGCAGCTGTACGACAAAGGTCTTCTCTACAAGGGTTATACCATCCAACCTTTTTCTCCTGCTGCCGGCACCGGACTTAGCTCACACGAGCTCAATCAGCCCGGAACGTACAAGGAGGTTAAGGACACATCGATCACGGCGCAGTTTCTCATCACCCAGGGCAATGACCATGTAAAGGCTGATGGGGAAACGTTTTGCCTGGCCTGGACCACTACACCCTGGACGCTACCCTCCAATGCCGCACTGGCAGTAGGCGCTCACATCGACTACGTAGCGGTAAAAACTTTCAATCCGTACACTTACAAGCCGGCAACGGTGATCCTGGCAAAAGACCGTCTGACGGCTTATTTCAACTCCAAAGCAGCCGACCTGGCACTGGAAGATTACCAGGAAGGCGATAAACTAATTCCTTACCAGGTAATCAAAACCCTGAAAGGCAGCCAACTGGAAGGCCTGGTGTATGAACAACTGCTACCGTACGTACAGCCGGAAAAACCCGCCTTCAGGGTAATTACCGGGGACTTTGTGACCACAGAAGACGGCACCGGCATCGTGCATATAGCACCTACCTTCGGCGCTGACGACCAGCGTGTAGCCATAAAAGCGGGAATCCCTGCCATCACCATCAAAGGCGAAAATGGAGAAGAACTTCCGCTGGTAGACCGTCAGGGCAGGTTCGTAGATGAAGTTACCGACTTTGCCGGCGTATTTGTGAAGGCCGAATACGAAGAAGACGGTGTAGTGAACGACAGCTACATGCCGGTAGACGTGAAGATCGCCATAAAACTGAAGGAAGAAAACAGGGCCTTTAAAGTAGAAAAATACACCCACACCTACCCACACTGCTGGCGAACGGACAAGCCTATACTCTACTACCCGCTGGAAAGCTGGTTTATCAAAACCACCGCCTGCAAAGAAAGGCTGGTAGCACTAAACAACACCATTAACTGGAAACCCGCGTCAACGGGAAGTGGCAGGTTTGGCAACTGGCTGGAAAACCTTGTAGACTGGAACCTCAGCCGCTCGCGGTACTGGGGCACGCCACTGCCAATATGGAGAACAAAAGACGGCAAAGAGGAAATATGTATTGGCTCGCTGGACGAACTAAAAAAGGAGGTCGAAAAATCGATCGGGGCCGGCTACATGCAAAAGCCCCTGGAAGACGACTTTGACCTGCACCGGCCTTTTGTAGACGAGATCGTACTCGTAAGCCCCTCCGGGCAGCCGATGACCCGTGAACCCGACCTGATCGATGTGTGGTTTGACTCCGGCGCCATGCCCTATGCGCAGTGGCACTACCCATTTGAAAATAAGGATGTTTTCGAAAATAATTTTCCGGCAGACTTTATTGCCGAAGGCGTAGACCAAACCCGGGGATGGTTTTTTACCCTGCACGCCATCGCGGTAATGCTTTTTGACAGCGTTGCCTTCAAAAACGTCATCGCCAACGGGCTGGTGCTTGACAAAAACGGCAACAAAATGTCAAAAAGACTTGGCAACGCCATTGATCCGTTCAGCACCATCGATACCTACGGGCCCGATGCCACCCGGTGGTACATGATCAGCAACTCCAACCCCTGGGACAATCTCAAATTTGACATGAACGGCGTGGTAGAGGTGCAGCGAAAGTTTTTAGGAACGCTACAAAATACCTACGCCTTCTTTGCGCTGTATGCCAACCTGGACCAGTTCGACTTCTCAAAAGAGCAAATCGCCCTGGAAAAAAGAACAGAAAGCGACCGGTGGATTATATCGCGACTCAATTCGCTCATCAAAAAAGTGGAAGAAGCCTACGAAGACTACGAGCCTACCAAGGCTGCCCGGGAAATACAGGACTTCGTAATTGATGATCTCAGTAACTGGTATGTACGCCTGAACAGGAAACGCTTCTGGAAACCTTCTGTTCAAAAGGACAATGTGCAAACGGGAGGCGAGGATGATACCGATAAAATAGCTGCTTACCAGACGCTGCACTCCTGTCTGCTCACTATTGCGCGGCTGGCAGCACCCATCGCGCCGTTTTACTGCGAGCGTCTTTTCCTCGACCTAACCACCAGCACGCCAAGTGGGCAATCTGTGCATGACGAGATGTTTCCGCAATATGACCTGGCAGTAATTGACGCCAACCTGGAAAGCAAAATGACATTGGCACAGCGCGTGTCGTCGCTGGTACACTCCCTGAGAAAACAGCACAAAATAAAAGTAAGACAGCCGCTGTCAAAAATCCTTATTCCCGTGCTTGATCAAAAGACGAAGGCACAAATCGAAGATGTAGAGCAGCTGATACTCACAGAAGTAAACCTCAAGGCAATCGAATATGTAGACAACACATCGGGCGTGGTAGTTAAGAAGGCTAAGCCAAATTTCAAGAAGCTTGGCGCTGTATACGGCCCTAAAATGAAGGAAATTTCACAGGCTGTTGCCGGGCTGAACCAGGATGCCATCTTCGAGTTTGAAGTTTCGGGAAAGATGAGCCTGCAACTCAATGGCGAGACCATAGAACTCGATGCCGAAGATTTGACCATCCAGTCGGAAGACATTCCGGGGTGGACGGTTGCGTCAGAAGCAGGCATTACCGTAGCGCTGGACATCAATGTCACCGAAGATTTAAAAAAAGAGGGCTTTGCGCGCGATTTTGTAAACAGGATACAGAATCTGCGAAAGGAAAAGGGTATGGAAGTACAGGATAAAATCTCTGTGGTGGTAGCTGCGGACAATGCTTTTGTCAAACAAGCGTTGACAGCTCATGAAAACTATGTGCGCACCGAAACGCAAGCCAGTAGTTTGTCGTTCACTGAGAAATCTGACAATCTGGATGACATCGAGATTGACGACTATAAATTTAATGTTCAAATCCAGGTAGTGTAAAAGCAAAGCGAATGAAGTATTACAAGTTTTATATTCTGTCTCTTATTGTCATTCTCATCGATCAAGCCATTAAGCTGATCGTGCACTTCAATATGGACATGGGCGGAGCGGGAGAGATCCCCGTTTTTGGCAACTGGTTTAAACTACACTATACCGAAAACCCAGGGATGGCTTTTGGACTGCAACTGGGCTCTGAATACGGAAAGCTGATCCTCACCGTTTTCCGGTTATTCGCCATGACAGGAATAGCCTACTACCTATATTACCTGGTAAAAAAGAATGTGCCGCAGGGGCTCTGCTGGTCGATAGCACTGATCCTGGGCGGAGCCGTAGGGAATCTTGTCGACAGTATTTTCTACGGAGTATTTTTGGGAAATGCCCCGCAGGATTCTTCTACTCCGTGGTTTCATGGCCAGGTAGTAGACATGTTTTATATCGATATATGGGAAGGTAGAGTAGCCGACTGGGTGCCACTTTTCGGCGGCGACTATATGTCGCTGTGGCCTATTTTTAACATCGCTGATGCTTCCATTTTTATCGGCGTATCCATCATATTGCTTTTTCAGAAGAAGTTTTTTGGTGAGAAAAAGCCCGCGAAGCAAAACCGGGAAATGCCGGCTGTAGAAACCGCGGAGCCATTCAATGCTAACGAAGCATAGCGGGTCACTGTTAGCCTGGATAGTCACAGGCTATTTGTTCAGCCATTGTTTGAACCGGGCAGCGCGCTCTATGCTCACGATGGTCTCAAACTTACAGGGTGGTGTGACCTCTATTTTTACGCGGCTTTTAGGATAGGCGTGCATCTCTCTGATAGCCTTGATGTTGATGATGAACTGCCGGTTTATCCGGAAAAAGATTTCGGGATTCAGGCATAGCTCCAGCTTGTCTATCGTGTAGTCCAGCACAAAACTCCGGTCGTCAAAGGTATGAAGAAATACCATTTTTGAATCGGCGTAGAAATAGGCTGCTTCCTCGGCGGGCACCGACTTTATCTTCTGCCCGCTATGTATCAAAAATCTTTTCTGGTAAGGTTCCTGCTGTTGAATGAGACCCATCAAAGACTTAAAGTCGATGCTCGAAGCTGTTGTTTTTTTGTATAGCGACGTGTATTTATCGAGGCTCTTTTGCAGCTCCTCCTGGCTAAAAGGCTTTAACAAATAATCGACGCTATTTACCTGAAAAGCCTTGATGGCATACTGGTCATAAGCCGTGGTAAAAATAATGGGGATCTCGACGGACAGTTGTTCAAAAATATCAAACGAAAGCCCGTCCGCCAAGTGAATATCAAGAAAGATCAGATCGCAGGAGTGTTCGCTTAGCCATTTGGCGGAGCCGGAAATCGTAGAAATAGCACCTACTACCTCCACATCCGTATTCGCTTTTTTTAGCATACGTTTCAGTCGTTCTACCGCCAATTGTTCGTCTTCAATGATAAGTACTTTCATGTTGGTCTTCAGTTATCAGAGGTAGCTGGGCAATATAGTGCTTTTTGGTCATGAAAAATTCGGGCGCTTGCTGCGAGATGATCTTGTATTTGGCCTGAAGATTCTTGATGCCTACGCCGGTAGATTTCACGGGCTCTTTGCGCTTTTGCAGGTTATTTTTTACCGCTATCATATTATTTTCATGATAAATCTCGATGTACAGCGGCATTTCTGCTGCTACTACGTTGTGCTTGATGGCATTTTCTACCAGCAACTGCAACGAAACCGGAGGTAAAAAGCTGTTCATCAGCTCTCCGGGCACGGCCACACTCACGTGAAGGTTTTCGCCGAAGCGAATTTCCTGCAAGAAGATATAAGAACGCACAAAGTCCAGCTCTTCCTTCAGCGTCACTACCACTTCATCTTTCTTTTCTAAAATATACCTGTATACTTTGCTGAACTCCTCTATAAACCGCTCGGCCTTGTCTGCGTCAGAATGCACCAGGGCACTCAGCGCGTTCATGCTGTTGAAAAGAAAGTGCGGATTTACCTGGTTTTTCAGCGTTTCATATTCTGCATTAGCAAAATCACGACGCAGTTTCTCCGATTCCAGCAGCGAACCCCTCCACTTATTGAAGTAAAAAATAATCTCATATATACTGCCGATAATCAGGGTGAAGCTCATCCCCAAAAGAAAATTGAGCAAAAAAATCTCAAACGCAAAGGGTACGTCGTAAGTCCAGCAGCCCACGTAAACCAACAAAAGACTCACTATGGTGTTGTAGACTAACGACGCCAAAAACGTGAGCAGGAGGCGCTTGGTGAGGCTCTCGGAAAACCTGCCCCTGATCCAATCAAAGATGCTCACATTGCCCTGCCAAAACAAAAAAGTGATGACGATGTTAGTCAGGCAGGCCACAAGCAAGTCGACCGCCGATAGCTCGGCTGCGTCTTCGCTAAAATAAAAAAAAACGGTGATCAGCATCCCCAATACGGGAATACCGATGATCCGGGTCTTTCTTTCATGCTTATACAGCTCAGGCATCTTCTTTACTATTTTTCACAAAATACATAGATTCTTTGCGAATGCAGAAAAAGTATAGGAAAACGCTCAACACCATTACCGGCGCTACCGGCGCCAGGCAGGCTTAGGGCATTGAGCGCCTGAATTCACAAACTCCGGATCAAAACTCGACGCGATACTGCATCATAGGAAATATACCAAGCTGATACTGTGTAGCTACCACCCCATTATCGGCATCAAAATATTTACCCAGGGGATTGCTTCGGTTCGTAACATTCTGAATATTAAGAGCAAATTCCTGCGCATATTTTCGGTTGTCGTTTCGATATGCTATGCGAATGTCTGCCCTAAAGTAATCTTTTAACTTCGCGCTGAATGCCTGGTCGCTCAGGAACACCGTTTCGTTTTGTTCCATGGAAGCCTGGACGTCTACGGGTGTGTAGCGCCTGCCGCCCGCTGCAGTAAGCCTGATATCGCCTAAAATTTTGTGGATCTTTCCGCTACTGCTGTTGCCACCGATTACCTTCTCTGTCCCTCCCAGCAAGTTGATCAC
>CAYUJK010000166.1:6874-7991 GCA_964444895.1 uncultured Roseivirgaceae bacterium | reverse complement strand
CCTTTATCGCATTCATCGGCACGCATATCCATTTGATCGACAAATCAATCCTCTTTGAATAGTATTTTCATAACCTGTTTCTTTTTAACTTAGCTTTGTGTTATTCTAAGATAAAATTGTATACAACGGCTTTACTTTAACTTTTTGAATTGTCCTCAACAAGATTTTTACACTAATAAAATGTCAATTCCAAATTAACAATCATGAGAAAAGGATTTTTGAACTTTAGAAAGCATTGGCTTTTGGTGATCATATCGATGGGTATGGCACTAACGGCTTCGAGCTCGTACGCACAAGATACGGAAGAGGATAGCGAATTATACGACCTTTCGCTCGAAGAACTGATGAACATCGTGATCAAATCGGCCTCACAAAAAGAGGAAAGTGTTTTTGACGCCCCGGTAGACAGTTACTCTATTACTAAAGAACAGATAAAACGGGCGGGGGCAACGTCCATCCCCGAAGCACTCCGTTTGAGTCCCGGAGTGATCGTTCGCGAAGCTGCCAATGGCAACTACGACATCCACCTCAGGGGCTTTGACAACCTCTCCCGCTACTCCGGCACACAAGACCAGGCTAACACGCTGACCCTTGTGATGATTGATGACAGGCCGGTATTCAACTACAACAACGGCGGTACCAACTGGGAAGCCCTGCCTATCGATATCATTGACGTAGAGCGGATTGAAATCGTAAAAGGGCCTGGCTCACCCCTGTTCGGCCCCAACGCCGTTACGGGTGTAATCAACATTATCACGAAAAGAGAACGAAGGGATGTTCATCTCTCCACGCACTTGAGTCAGGGAACACCCGGCACAACCATTGCCAACCTTAGAGCTGGTAAAAAGATAGTCAAAGGACTCACGCTCACCCTATCGGGCAACTACCAAAAAAGAGAGAGAACCGACGATTTGTACTACCTCTACGAGGAAGGAAGCTACACCAATAACCTCGATACAGCCGTAAACATGAGCGCCAACTACGGGCAGTCGAGCCTGTCCATGGAAAAGTATGGTGTGAATGCCTTTCTTGACTATGACAATGACAACGACCTGAGCTTGCGTCTTTCGGGTGGATATCAGCAGGCCGACCTGCAAAAGTATTACCTGAACTACGG
>CAYUJK010000166.1:0-6774 GCA_964444895.1 uncultured Roseivirgaceae bacterium | reverse complement strand
GGAGAAAAGGAAATTAGCTCTTACGCAGTATCCTTGCGGGGCGATTACAACCCTCTGGAAAACCTGCGGTTCATTGCGGCTGTGAGGGGCGATAAGTTTGACATCCCGGACGACTATTATATTTCTTACCAGTTTGCATTGGTGCATGCTTCGTTCTCGGACAAGCTCATTACCCGCATTGCACATTCCCGGTCTAATGGCGGTTCCTTCATCGGTCATTCACACCTGGATGCCCGGCTGATTACACAAGTACCGACTCAACCGCTTCCCACTACTGTGGTCACCAATATTACCGGAAATGGCCAACATGAGCTTCCTTCTATTGTGAATACCGAACTGGGTATCAGGGGGAGAATATCAGATCACCTCAACGTAGATGTAACCCTGTTTCACCAGAGTGCAAAAAATCTTATGGCACTAGCCCAGACAGACTCAACGGTAACTTTTGGACTTTCGGGCGTACTCATAGACATGACAAGCCAGTACGTGAACATCCCGCTGACGGCCCGGCAAAATGGCGCCACGGTTACCTTGAATTACGTTGCGAGCGCGAAGTTCCAGTTCAGTCCGTTTGTTACACTACAGAAAACGGATGTAGAAAACATACCGACAGCATTCACCACCAACGAAGAGGCTGCTAACAATATCTACAACGGTTTTGATGATGAAAACCACACTACACCCAGGGTGTACGGCGGTTTCTATGCCAACTATACGCCGGGTAAAAAGTGGAATATCAACGCGAACTCATACTATTTCAGCAGCCACAGGGTGTACAGCGAGCAGGAGTTGATTACCCCAAGTAATGAAGGGGAAATTGATGGGAAATTTATCCTGAACCTGCGGGTGGCCTACAACGTCCTCAACAACCTGAGCTTGTATGCCAATGCCCGAAACCTGCTTAACATCGACTCCCGCGAACAGTTTGGCACGGACCGAATAGGAAGCTTGTATATGGCGGGGCTGCATTACAATCTCTTCAAATAAAAACCGGCACTTACAAAAAAGGCCTTGCGGAAAATTCTGCAAGGCCTTTTTTGTTTGCCCATATTCCATCACCGCTCATATAAATTGTTCGGCAAAACAAGAGTCAGATTTTCATTGTTGATGAAAAATTAATAGTTTGCCGCCTATGCAGCCTTGGCGCTGTTCCAATCCACTAAGCATTAGCCTTTATTTTCTGGTCGATCAGAACCTCAGCAAGCCTCACCGGACAGCCTACTTCGGCATTTTCGGCATTGGCTCCACAGGCATTTTTTTCAAATGGGGGGATTTCTGGCGGCCACACTTGCAGTGCACAAATACATCCTAAAACCCAATACAAAATGAAACACTTACTTCTTTTCTCTTTTGCTTGTTTGCTGCTGTCATGCACCCCCGGAACGGAAAACGATAAAATCAACAGAAAAGCGCTGGTAACGCGCCATACCGTGCAACTTACGGCTGTAGATACCCTGGGCTCGCTGAGCATAGGCAATGGCGAATTTGCCTTTACTGCTGATGTCACGGGCTTACAAAGTTTTCCTGAAGTTTACGAAAACGGTGTTTCCCTTGGCACACAGTCGCAGTGGGGCTGGCATACCTTCCCCAGCGATAGCGGCTTTACCCTGCGCGACGTAGACGTGATGTATGAAACATGCAATGACCGCGAAGTGCCCTACCCCATTCAGCATCGCGAGGGGCGCCCGGCCAATGCCACGCACTGGCTCCGTGCCAATCCACACCGCCTGCATTTGGGTCTCACCGGACTCACCCTCCTGCTGGAAAGCGGCGACGAAGCCCGCATCAGCGATCTTAAAAATATCCGCCAGGAGCTGGACCTATGGACCGGGAAGCTGGAAAGCCATTTTGAAGTAGAAGGCGTACCCGTGACTGTAATTACCTATGCACACCAGGAAAACGACCAGGTATCTTTTCAAATACAGTCGCCGCTGATTAGCATGGGCAGGTTGAAAATAACACTGCAATACCCTACCGGACAAGAATGCCACACCTGCACGGGCTATGACTTTTCAAGCCCCGATCAACACATGAGCAGCATAATTGCACAAGATAACAACACGGCTACTATAGAGCGAACACTTGACTCCACCCGGTATTTCGTTCAGCTAGCCTGGAGCCATCCTGCCGACCTCAGCCAGCAGGAACCGCACCACTGGAATGTCATCCCTAACAGGGAATCAGAGACCTTCGAATGCAGTATTCATTTTACGCCTGAAAAGCCACAAAACGCGGCCTTAGCAACCTTCGCCGAAACGAAAGACAACAGCGAGTCCGGATGGGAGGACTTCTGGCAAAGTGGTGGTGTGATAGATTTCTCGGAAAGCACGGACAAGAGGGCTCATGAGTTGGAGCGTAGAGTGGTGCTTTCGCAGTACCTCACAAAAATTCAATGTGCGGGGTCGATGCCTCCGCAAGAAACGGGGCTTACTTTCAATAGCTGGTTCGGCAAATTTCACCTGGAAATGCACTGGTGGCACGGCACACATTTCGCGCTGTGGAACCGCTCGCACCTACTCGAAAAAAGCCTGGGATGGTATAGCGATGTGAAAGCAAAAGCAAAGGCTACTGCCGAAAAGCAGGGCTACCGCGGCGCCCGCTGGCAAAAGATGACCGACCCCAACGGCAACGAAAGCCCCTCCGGAATAGGTGCGTTCATTATATGGCAACAGCCACATTTCATCTATTTCGCCGAGCTGCTTTATCGCGAAAACCCCAGCCCGGAAATCCTGGAAAAATACAAAGACCTGGTATTTGAAACGGCTGAATTCATGGCTTCTTTTGCACAATTCAAAGAAGAGGACGGATACTACCACCTGTGCCGTCCCATCGTACCTGCACAGGAAATTTTTCGCGCGGCAGAAACAGACGACCCTGCTTTTGAAGTGCAGTATTGGCACTACGGCCTCTCGGTGGCGCAGGAATGGCGAAAAAGACTGGGCATGGAAGCAAATACCGAATGGCAGAAGGTGATTGACGGCCTGCGGCCCCTCACCGTGCAAGATGACAAGTACCTGCCCACGGCGACTTCAACAGAGGCCTACTCAAACTTTAACTACCGTCATGATCACCCTATTGTCACGGGCATCATGGGCATACTTCCCAACAGCGACAGGGTAAACCCGGAAATCATGGCCAATACATTTGACGAAATCATGAACGACTGGCACTGGCAGAGCACCTGGGGATGGGACTACCCCATGCTGGCCATGTGTGCTGCGCGACTCGGAAAAGGTGATCAGGCCGTCAATGCGCTGCTGCTGGACGTACAGAAAAACACTTACCTGGTAAATGGCCACAACTACCAGGACGGACGGCTGCGAATCTATTTGCCAGGAAACGGCGGACTGCTGGCCGCGGTAGCTATGATGGCTGCCGGCTGGGACGGCGCCCCCGAGCGACTAAACCCCGGCTTCCCAGATGACGGCACGTGGAAGGTGAAATGGGAAGGATTGGCCAAAATGCCGTAGCAGACTGGAGAGATATCTCACTCTATTGCAGATAAGAATTTTACCGATTGGGCGAAAGACAGGAGTTTTGGTTATTCATATAGCCAAAACTCCTTCTCCCCCACTTACCCTTAATGTAATTTTCCTATTAATATTAAATTTTATCAGCCGCCACAATCCTGCTTTAATGTTTATCTTTGTTTATGTTGCCTGAACCCAAAAACGGGCCCAAACGGCAGCTTAGCAAATAAAACCTTTTTACCATGAGGCATTCTTTTTTTATCCTGATAGCCCTGGCTTTCGCCGGGCAATCGATCGCCCAAATCGACTTCAAATCGTATGACAAATCGGTCGCGAGGATCATCGCATACAAAAGCGACAGCAGTGTTGTAAGCCAGGGAACGGCTTTTTTTGTCGAGGGAACGGGCAAGGCCATCGTTCATGCGCTGAGTGTACGCAACGCTGACTTTGCGGTGGTCGTCACACTGGATAGCACCCTCCACAAAGTAAGTTCCGTAAACAGCTATGCCCCTGAATCCGGACTCGCCGAGCTTACGATCGACAATACACTGGCTGGTAAGTTTATCAAATTAAAACCTGCTTCATCGGCGAACGTCAAAGCCGGTAATGCGGGGTTGATGGCGTCCTCATCCCTACAGAAAAATGAAAACAAAGCCCTTTCAATCAGCGAGCTGGTAGACGTGCCTACCTATGGCAAAGTGTTCAAAACCACCTTCACGTTTACACGAGAGCACTCAGGTGCACCGGTCATAAATTCACAAGGCGAGTTGCTGGGGATTTGTGTTCCCACTACCGGCGATCCGGGCAAGTTTGTGATAATGGATGCCGCTCAACTGAAGGAATTAACAACAGTCTCGGACAACAATTTCAGCAGCTGGTCGAAAAACATTCCCTCGGATTACAGCTACCTTCAGGGTATAGTAGCTTTTGCAAATGGAGACCTGCCGGCTGCAGAGAAAGCACTGGGCGCCTACCTGGAAAAGAAGCCCGACAACCTACCGGCGAATTACCTGCTGGGAACCATGCACTACGAGCAACAGAAATACGGCCTGGCTCAAAAAGAGCTCAGCAAAGCCATCGACCTCGATAAAAACCTCGGCAAGGCGTATGCATACCGCGGATTCACCCAACTCTACTACGAAAAATATGACAATGCCCTGGCAGACCTCGGCAACGCCATTGCGCTGAACTACAAAGACGCGCAAGTGTATGAAGCAAAAGGCACCGCCAACTACAAAACAAATAAGTATAAAGAAGCCGTGGCGGATTTCACAGAAGCCGAAAAACTCGGCAGCAAAAATGCCGAGATTTATTACAACCGCGGCAACGCACATTTTATCCTTAGCGAACTGCAAAATGCCATAAAGGACTATGATAAAGCGGAACAACTGGGCCACAAAGAAGACCTCTTGTACAACAACCGGGGGAAGGCGAAGTATACCCTGGGACAGGTGGAAGCCTCTATCGCCGATTATTCCGAAGCCCTGAAGGTAAACCCGCAATACGGAAAAGGCTATATGAACCGAGGCACGGCGTATTTCGATCTCGGCAAGTATCCGGAATCAAGCGCCGACCTGAAAAAGGCAAAGGAACTTGGGGCAAATAGTAAGGAACTCTACCGGATGCTGGGACTTGCGGAGTATGTGGCGCTAAACTACGACGAAGCTTTCGAAAATTTCAACACGGCAGAGCGCATGGGCGTGCGGGATAGCCTCATCTTTTGGTACAGGGGCAATATCTTCTTCACCAAAAAAGAATACCAAAAAGCGATCGCCGACCTGAACACTGCCGTGCAAATGGGGGTGGATGACAAAGCGGCTTTTTCCGTTCGGGGGCTAAGCTATTTCAACCTTAGCAAATACAATGAAGCCATCGCCGACCTGGGAAAATCCATTGAAAAAGGAGACGAAAACTTCCGAAACTACGCTGCCCGTGGCCAGTCGTATTACAAAACCGGGGACTTTAAAAATGCCATTCCTGACCTTGAGAAAGCAATAAACGCGGGAGACAACAACCCCGAACTTCACTACCTGATCGGCAACGCCTATTTCAATACCGGCGAATATGCTCCTGCCATAGAAGCTTTCACGCAGACACTCGCCAAAAATATTTCCAACGAAGATGTTTACGAAAAAAGAGGCACTTCCAAGCTGCGGCTGAAACAATACACGGAGGCCATTGCTGACCTTAACAAAGCCCTGGAACTAAAAAAAGACTACCTGCCAGCTATCAAAAGTCGAGGGCTGGCCCACTATCACCTGGAGAAATGGGAAGAAGCCGAGAAAGACCTCGCTGCAGCGGTAAAAGAAGACAAGTCAGATGCTGAAATCTTTTACGCCCTCGGAATCACATCCTATAACCTGGAAAAATATGTGGAAACGGTCACGTACCTGAATGTGGGCATGGCCAAGGGCTTCAAAGAGGGATACGGATACTACTGCCGTGGCAATGCCAACTACCATATTAACCGGTTCGAAGACGCTACCTATGATCTCACCAAAGCCATTGACGAAGGTGGGTACGGAGACCAGACCGCCTACTACAACAGGGGACGCGCCTACTACACCCTGACAAAATACAAAGAAGCCATCTTTGACCTGAACAAGGCTGTGGAAAAAGGCGCCAATGATGCCCTGCTCTACCATGACCGCGGCCACGCCAAATACGAAACCAAAGACTACAATGGCGCATTGCAGGATTTTAACAAAGCCATTCAGCAAGATGCCAACTACGCCGAGGCCTACGCCAAAAGAGGCGACTGCAAATTCAGAATAAAAGACTACCAGGATGCCATCAACGACTACGACAAGGCCATAGCCCAGGGAGTGGAAGATGCTATCTACTACAACAACCGCGGCAAAGCAAAGTACATGCTGGAAAAATTCGAAGAATCGATTGTCGATTTTAATAAAGCCATCGAGCTGCGAAGCGACTACGCCCGCGCCTACGAAAACCGTGGCACGGCGCGGTACGACCTAAAGCAGTGGGATGGAGTAATTGCCGACTTCCTGGAGTTGCAGAAACTACAAGCGCTTGAAATGTACCACAACTTTTACCTGGGGCAGGGATACTTCCACACAGAAAATTATCCGCTGGCCTTTACCTACCTGGACCGGGCCATCAACAGCGGCATCAAAGAAAAAGACGCCTATATGAACCGTGGCTTCTGCCACGTAAAGTCCAAGGACTACGGCCAGGCGGTGAACGACTTTTCGGCCGCCCTTCAACTGGGCGGACAAGCTACCGCTGAGGTATATACGGCGCGCGCCGAAGCCCGTATTTACCTGAATGAGTTTGATGCAGC
>CAYUJK010000165.1:0-7995 GCA_964444895.1 uncultured Roseivirgaceae bacterium | reverse complement strand
TCCCTTAATCCCTCTTCAAAGAGGGAGTATAGGAGTTTTATTTGACCTCAAAATCTCCTGGAACTCACTAAACTGTCGGTAATGGTCTTTGCCGGAGGCGGAATTCACTTCTTCCAGACTCCGTTTTAGGGGTAAAATAAATGATTTTTTGTTATCAAAAAACACGGGGCAGGCAAATATAAAGCACAAAAAAAGCACCTTCCCGCTTTGGGAAGGTGCCGATTCATTGAATAGATTGAATGAAAGTTGTTGTCGTAGTCTCCCAATAATGGAGATAATGCACTAAATATCTTCTATGAGTGCTTCGTATTCTGCTTCGAGGGTTTCGAAACCACTTTCGATGTAGTCGTCAAAGCCCATTTTGGTTCCATCGCTGAATTCCAGTTCGATGGTCATGTCGATGTATTTGTAATCCCAGAAGTCATCATGGTAAATTACGTGCTTAAACCGCGCATCGGCGATTTTTTGCTTGGTATCGGTAAAGTAGGCCAGTATAGAGGCGTTGCTGTTGTAGAGATTGTCAAGATCTGCTACCGCGGCTTCGTAGTTGAATCCCGGGCTGCCCTCATCTTCGTAGATGCTGTTTGATTCTTTGATCACGTGCTCAAGGTTATTCACATCTATTTCCAGTTTCACCTGCATGATTTGTAAGTCGAGGCTTCCGGAGCCGAGATCAAGGTCGTCAAAGTCTTCGGAGTTGAAGATGTTGTCGTAGGTCAGGTTGCCCTGTAGCGATATAGAATAGGTGAGGAGGTTGGTGTCGTTGACTTTCAGCGAATAGCCCGAAGAGAGGTTGTTGCTGCTTTGCGAGTATTCGTATGCCAGGGTAAACGGATTCACGAAGAGGTGCGTGTTGATGGAATTTGGCAGGTCGTCGCTGTTGTACGTTATCTTTAGCGAGTATTCCATTTCCTTTACGCCGTCTACTACCAGGTCCACCAGCAGTTCGCCCGGCAGGTCGCCTTCGTATTCAAGGTCGTCTTTGGTAGACTGGTTTTTGATGGCCACACCTACATACTTGTGGAAGGTGATGGTGGCGTTGTTGCTGCCGTGGGTAATGGGCGCGGGAAAGTGGAAGATGATTTTATCGCCGCCCTGCTCTTCTATCCAGGTTTCGGTTTCGGAATTCCACGTGTAAGTTCCTTTCAAATTTTCCCACAGATCGGAGAGCGTTTCCGGGTCCTCAACTGTGCGGAGCGATTTCGAATATTGGTCAAAAGTGAATTCTCCTTTTTTGAATTTAAGGAAGTTGCTGAAGAATGCAGGTACCGAAAATTTAGCGGCTACTCTGCCGTTTCCAGGTTCACTGGTTTCCATCAACTCGGCGAAAGACTCCATGGCATCTGCCGAATTCACCTCTTTCATTTTCTCCAGCTCATTGATAAAAGCAATACCGTTTTCCTGAAGCTTTTCCTTCCCATCGTCAAATGCGATGGTGCCGAACTCTTCTCCGTCATCCTTGTTGCATGATGTGAATGTGGTAATTACGGCAAGCGCAAATACCGACAAAAAAATCCTGAGTGTTGTATTCATCATTATCGTAGATTTGTTTTGTTGTTTTTAAAAAACGTTGAAATGTAAGGGTTTATCTGCTCAAACAACGAAATGTAAACCGACTCCTTTTATTGAGTTTCGAAGCGAGGGCGTAGCCCATGTGGGAAATTCACTAAAAAAGGAAGAAAAGTGATTGCTTTAGCTCGTTATTTCACACCGGATGAAAGCACACCTAAGCCAATTGGTAGTTTCTGCAATTTTTTGGATTGTCAGTGGTACGGTCCTCCAGGCACAGGATATGTTCCAGGTAAAGATAATCGACGCTGTTAGTGGTGATGCGCTTCCCCATGCCAGTGTGGTATTGCCCGATGGTAGGGGAGTGGTGGCAGACACCCGCGGTATGGTGGTGTTGCCCGTGGCGCTTGATTCGCTGCCGGTGACGGTGCGTTTTTTGGGGTACGAGACATTCACGGGAACAGCCTTTCGGCAGAGCCCTCCTTTTATCATCCGGATGCAGCCTGTGCCCATTCAGGCAGAAGAAGTGGTGATTACCGGTGAAGCCCCGGACGGCGTAGAGGCGGCGCAAACGGGTGTTCAGCGCCTGAAGGTGGAGGAAATTAATGCGCTACCCGTCTTTATGGGAGAAACGGATATATTGAAGACTGTGCAGCTATTGCCGGGTGTGCAAGCCGGGAGCGAGGGAAATACGGGTTTTTTCGTTCGCGGAGGCAGCGTAGACCAAAACCTGATCCTGCTCGATGGTATCCCAATTTACAATCCTTCGCATTTGTTTGGTTTCTTTTCGATGTTCAATCCTTATAGTATCCGGGAGCTGGAACTCACCAAAAGCGGCTTTCCGGCGCGGTACGGGGGGCGCGTTTCTTCGGTGTTGGATATCAAAACTATTCGCCCTGACCGGGAGAAGTACCGCTACCGTGCCACCGTAGGCTTGGTGGCGGCCTCAGCAAGTGTGGAGGGACCGCTCATAAAAGGGAAAGCAGCGCAGCACCTGGCCGTGCGTCGAACCTACATCGATCTCTTGGCAAAGGCGGTGTTCCCCGATGATAGCCAGATCAGGAACCAGACCAACTACTACTTTGGCGATGTCAACTACAAATTAGATTTTAATCTCTCCGCAAAGGATCAGATTACTGCCACGGCCTATCATGGAGTGGACGAGTTTAACTACGTAGGTAAAAATAACTTTATTAATAAGACGCGGTGGAACAACAGCCTCGCGGGGCTTGAGTGGGGCCGGGTATTCAACCGGTCGCTGAGCCAGCATACGTCGGTTCACTGGAGTCGCTACCGGATCAATTTTGGCGCTGGCCTGAACAATTACAGCCTCGATATTTTTTCGGAAATTCAGGATTTGGGCCTGAAGAACGACTGGTATTACGAGGAAATTCTACCTGGGCACAATCTCTCCTTTGGCGTGCAAGGGGCCTATCACCGTTTTACTCCCAATAATTTCGATATCCGCGTATCAGACGAGCCCATAAGCGAGGGCCCCAATGAGCAACTTTTCGGGTGGACGGGAAGTGCATACCTGGAAGACGACTTTTCGCTAAGTGACCGGCTTGCCGGACGAATCGGGTTCCGGTATAATTTCTATCGGCAGGTGGGGCCATTCACCCGCTATATGTCTGACGAAAACCACCAGCTCACTGATTCTGTCAGCTATGCTGCGAATGAAAAAGTGGTGCAATACAACACCTGGGAGCCTCGTATCGCCCTGCGTTACAAGCTGGGCGCGGCGGCAGCGCTAAAGGCCTCCCTCGACTTCTCGTCGCAGTTTGTGCATTTGGCGCCCATTTCATCGGTATCGTTGCCTACAGATATTTGGGTGCCGGGTTCACAGCTCATTCGTCCGCAGAAAGCGGTACAATATGCCCTGGAGTACGCCAGAAACGTGGGTGAAAACGTGGAAGTATCGGCAGGGGCGTATTTTAAAAATATGAAAAACCTGGTTGAATACCGCAATGGCGTGGTGCTGGGCTATGGTACGGGCTACAACTACGACGATAATTTTGTGTTTGGTGATTCCGAATCGTATGGTGCAGAGTTCTTCATTAAAAAGAGTTCGGGAATGACCACCGGCTGGATCAGCTATACCCTGTCAAAAACGACGCGGTATTTCGAAGAGCTGAACCAGGGCAGGGCTTTTCCGGCGAAATACGACCGGCGACACGACCTGAGCCTGACGCTGAACCATGAGCTGAGCGAGCGATGGGCGGTTTCGGGGGTGTTTGTGCTGGCCACGGGCAATGCACTCACCATGCCGGTGGGCAGGTATGTGATAGAGGGCAATGTGATCAATGATTACGGCGGGCGCAACAACTTCAGGATGCCGGCCTATCACCGGGCCGACCTATCCGTGACCTACAAGTCGAAACCCGGGACAAAATGGAAAAGCGAGTGGGTGCTTTCGGTATATAATGCCTACAATCGCCAGAATCCCTATTATATTTACTTCGATATCAGAGGTGATCTGGATGAATTTCAGCTGGAAATAGAGCCGGTTACCGTAGCTTTGTTTCCCATTCTGCCATCATTATCCTATAAAGTTTCACTGTGAAAAAGTGGTTTTACATAGCGCTGACCCTCCTGACACCGGGATGCACCGATGACGTAGAACTACGCCTGCCCGACTATGAACCCAAGCTTGTGATAGATGGTTTTATAGAGCAGGACCGGTATGCTTTTGTAGCGCTCACCAAGTCGGCGGAGTTTTTCAAAGATATCAGTAAGGAAGACCTTCAACGCGCATCGGTGATTTCGGCCAAGGTGACCGTCTCTGATGGTGAGCGCGCAGAAGTACTTACCCTGCGGCGCAATAGCCGGGGATTTCCGCCGCTGGCCTACTATGGCACGGAGATCCTGGGCGAAGTGGGGAAAACATACACCCTCACCATTGAAAATGAAAACCAGGTGTACACCGCCACCACTACCATTATGCCGCCGCCGGAATTTGACTCGTTGTGGTTTGAGGCCGATGATGCCGAAGTAGAAAGGTATATTCTGCGGGGTACTTTTACCGACGACCCTGACCAGGTGAATTATTACCGGACTTTTACGCAAAGGAAAAACATCGATAGCCACCCCGTGCCTGTGTATCTTTCTGCCCTGGGCGATCGGTTTTTTAACGGAAAAACGCTCACCATCGACTTACTGCGTGGAGCAAATAATTTCAACCAGATTGAATCGGATATTTACTTCGATAAAGATGATACCGTGCTGGTAAAGTTTTGCAGCATGGACCAGGCCCATTTCGATTTCTGGCGCACGCTGGAAAGAGAAGTGTACGCCACGGGAAACCCGTTTTCTTCTTCGGGGAATGAGATTATTTTCAATACCAGCGAAGGCGCTATGGGGATATGGGGAGGCTATGGCGCCAGCTACTACGTGCTGGTAGTCAACTAAGACCAGTTTAGTGAGATTGCGAAACGACCAGGATAGTGAGGAGCATCTTTTTACAGCTGTTCATCAACGGAGGCCTCCAGCCGGGTGAGCTTCAGATGGCGCACTGCTGCAAGTAGCTGCCGGTTTGACTGGTTTACATTCCTGCTCACACTCAATATATAGGTGAGTTCGTCGCGCTGCAGTTCATCGTTTTTCAGTGCACCCGCAGTGCGGTTGGTAATCTCATCATCCAGTGCGGAGATGTCCTGTTTTTCAGCGATCAGGGCTTCTATTAGTTTTTTCTCCCCTGTTTGCTCCATGAGCGCCAATATCCGGCGGTACATGTCCGACACCGATTTTTTCAGGTGCTGGTAGATATCACTTTTGATTTTGGGATCAGCTTCCCGGAGTTCTTCAATGTCTTTGTTCACATCCTTGAGAGATTTGGCCGACGAGGTAGCGTATTTGATGGCGAGAAGATAGTTATGAAGTTTTTCCGATTCCTGGCTGTTGAGGTTCTCCCGTTGCAGCCTGGCGCCAAACATAAAGAGATCGCTTTGCCGCGTTTTCAGCCGGTCATATTCGGCAGGCAGGTTGTATTTTGCCGGTGCTGCTTTATCGTCGACGTTGTTTTTTACGTGCATCAGTTGGCTGTTAAATTCCAACACCTTTTGTATAAGTATGGCTGTTTCTTCGCGGATGGCCGCTACTGCTGCCTGAGGCACCTCCAATAAGCTGCCAGGGAGGTTTACCTGTTTGAGGTCTTGTTTCTCCGGAATTGCCTTTCGTATCAGCCGGATAACGACCGGTATACCGGGGAAGAAAATCAGGAATCCCAAAAATTTGAAAAGGGTATGGAAAAGGGCAATGCCGATGACCGGGTCGCTTTCGAGGCCCGTTTTGTAGAATACAAGGTATATGAGCGGATTCAGCAGCGCCAGGGCTATGATGCCCGTAACGAAGTTGAACAGGAAGTGCGAGGCGGCCACCCTTTTCTTTTCCGCGTCTCCACCTACTGAGCCAATGATCACGGTAAGGGTAGTGCCCACATTGGCGCCAATGACCATAGCTGCTGCCGGGCCGGTTTCCAGGATTTGGGAGTGTACTGAAGTAAGAATAATGGCCATGGTAGCCGAGCTGCTTTGTATCACCGAGGTGATGACGAAGCCCACCAGGAAGAAAAGAATAGCCGGGCTGCCCTGCAATGCTGAAATGTCGAGACCGGCCGCCAGTCCTTCCATCGAGGTCTTCATGTAATTTAATCCGAGAAACAGAAACCCAAAGCCTACCATCATTTTGCTGATGTTGGCTGTGCGTTCCCGGGATCCGAGGAAGATGAGCATGAGGCCGCCGATGCCAATAAATGGCAGCGCCAGGGCGTCGATATTAACTTTAAACCCGATGGAGGCGACAATCCACGAAGTGACCGTGGTGCCTATGTTTGAGCCGATGATCACTGCAAAGGCATTCTCCAGCGTCATAATGCCGGCGCCGACAAAAGCGAGGATCATAAGCGATACAGCACTGCTGCTTTGCAGAATAGCCGTAGCGCCCACCCCGGAGAGTACGCCCTTGATATTACTGGAAGTAAACTTGCCAATGAAATACTTCAGCTTTCTGCCCGACAGCTTTTTGATGGATTCCTCCATCAGGTACATGCCAAACAGAAATATGCCCAGGCCCGCCAGTAACTCCCAAATATTGAATTCTTCCAGGTACATCGCTCAAAAATCATTTATATTCACGGGCCAAAATAATTTATTTTCTTTTTTTACTCATCATTGTGTGAATTTGTGTTTTCATAGATGATAAAAATAATCAAATACCTCAAGACCCACTTATCGGAAGATTTTAGCCTACGGCTTTACGGCGTGAACGCTGTGTTTCTGGCGGTCTGCATCACCATCAACTACATTTACGACTTTGAAGATTCAGTAATTGATTCGTACTCCGGGCGCGAGATCAGGATTTTATGGTACATTTTGTTCTTCGGCCTGGCTTACTATTTTAGCTGCGCCAGCCATCTGATAGTGGGCAGGGGCGGATTTATACGGCAAAGGAGCTTTTGGATTAAAAGCCTGCTGCTGGTTTCGCTGCTGGCTTTTGACTCGTCATTTTATTACCACAGAGCGTTTATCCAGGAGCATTTCTCCGTTGAGCAGCGCTATTTTCTCATTAAGCTGTCTGGCAATCTCGTCAGTGTGCTCACGATCATTTTGCCGCTTTTTCTTTTTTACCGGTGGTATGAGCGTGACAAGAGCCGTTTTTATGGATTTGCATGGCGCGGCGTAGACCTCAGCCCGTATTGGACAATTTTGCTTATTCTGATACCGCTGGTGTTGATCGCTTCGTTTGATGCCTCGTTTCTCAGGCAGTACCCCAGCATCAGGGACACAGCCGTAGCCAGCTACATGGGATGGCCTTCCTGGCTTCCTTATGCCCTGTTCGAACTGGCGTACGGGTCGGATTTCATATCGGTGGAACTGGTGTTCAGGGGCTTTTTGGTTATCGGTATGATGCAGATCATGGGCCGGTCGGCGGTATTGCCCATGGTGGTATTGTATGCTTTTTACCATTTTGGTAAGCCGGCGGGGGAGGCCATCAGCTCGATTTTTGGAGGGTACATACTGGGGGTGATTGCGTTCCAAACGCGTAGCATATTTGGGGGGATCATTGTGCATGTCGGCCTTGCATGGATGATGGAGTTGTTCGCATTTTTACAAAAACTGATTCGATAGATCATGAAATCATTGGAAGGAAAAGTAGCTATAGTCACCGGGGCAGGACAGGGGATAGGATTTGAGATTTGCCGGATGCTGGCAGCGTCAGGCGCCCGGGTGGTGCTCAATGATCTTGACCAGGCCCTTGCCGAAGAAGCTGCTGAAAAGATAGGAGAGAAGGGCGGGTTTTGCCGGGCCGTCGCGGGCGACTCCAGCGACCTGGCCGTGATCGCCGCTATGGTGGATGTTGCCGTTTCGTCCTTTGGCCGCGTGGATATCGCCATTGCCAACGCAGGTCTTTCACTTTTCGGCGATTTCCTCACTTTTTCGCAGGAGTCGTTCGACCGGGTGATGCAGGTAAACCTGTCGGGCTCGTTTT
>CAYUJK010000164.1:0-8045 GCA_964444895.1 uncultured Roseivirgaceae bacterium | reverse complement strand
CTTATAACCCCAACAAGCGGTATAACACGAAGAAGCTGTATTCGAAGAAGAAATTTAAGCCTAAGAAACGCCGGTAGAGGTGGTGGTTATTGAGGAAGTTGAGAAGGGCAGAAGCTAAGAAGAGAGGAAATGATGGGGTGGAGAGTAGGGAGCGAAGGGCTGAGGGCATAGAGCTAAGGGCAGAGGGTGACTCGCCGGGGGTTTAAACTGACGACATGTACCCTCCCTGCGGACCACGAATCTCAAAAACGGAGAGGTACTTACTTAATTTTCACCCGTTTACTTTTCGTCAAAGATCGGGGCCTCGGTTTCCATTTTGTTGGGATAAAACTGGATGGCGCTGTCGTTCATTTTGGGATGGCTTTTCCGGATCAGTTCCACCATCTCAGCGCCTGCCAGCAATACCGGGCCATATCCGTGAGCGGCATACACATTTACCGGCCGGTAGTAGTAGAAGGCCGGATCAAAGCCCATGCCGGTGCCTACGCAGGTTCCCTCTACCTGTCCTTTTTCATTTACTTTAGAGGCGACGGCATTCCACGCCAGGCATACCATGGGGCCATACACTTTTGCGTCCACATAGCTCCTGTTAATAGCGCGTGCGATGGAATACGTGAAAATGGCTGTGGCCGAGGTTTCCAGGTAGGAGTCATTGCGGTCAATCAATTGATGCCAGAAGCCGTCTGCCGATTGGTAGCTGGCAAGGCCACGAAGATGTTTTCTGAGCAGGTTGATGATCGTATCGCGTTGAGGGTAGTTTTCGGGCAGCACTTCCAGGAGTTCTACGATTGTCATCACTGCCCAGCCGTTGGCCCTTGCCCAGTGAAACTCCGGATGCTCGTCCATCCCCAATATCCAGGCATGCATATACAAGCCTTTTTCGTGGTTAAACATGCGTTCTGAAAATAGCAGTACCTGCCGCACGGCGTCGTCATAGTATTTATTGTCTTGCGCATATTTGCCCATTTGTGCGAGGGCCGGCACGCTCATGAATAAGTCGTCTAACCACAGCGAGTTTTTCATCGGCCTGTCCCGCGCCAGTGTCCCATCTTCCAGCCGCAGTTGACCATGGCTAATGTAGTCGATAAAATTGTGGATCATGGGATCCAAGTTTCCTTTAAATCCTGTTTGCCTGGTTTTTATCATTGCTGCGCAGATCGCCCCTGCGTCGTCCAGTGCATGGGGATGGAGTACAGATCGCATGGGATGCCCGGCATCTGGGTTTTTCTTTTCAAGCGCCACAATGTGAGGGTAGATATCCGCCAAAAATCGCATTCTTTTGGTGGTATAACCGGCGTATTTAGGGTCCCCGGTCATTTCACTTGCCAGCAACATTCCCGCGTAGGTAACGCCCCACTCGTAGCTAATTAGCCGGAAATCGCCCTGTTTGAAGCCGATATGCTTTGCATTTTTAATTTTACGAAAGTCGTTTATTTCCTCGCCGGTTTCACCATCCACTAATTGGGGCGGAGTGGTGGCGTCGAGGTAATGAAAAACCCTGTCGAGCACCTCGACTATTTCATCCCGTGCTGGTATTTTGTAGGGTGTAACATAGTCGGGACGCGACAGGTGCAGTGGCGTGTTGGAATCCGTCATTTTTTGCGCCGATGTAACAAAAGAAGAGAAAAACAGGAGGGCTGTAATGCAGAGTGAAAATCGTGACTTCATATTTGGGAGGGTTTAATTTGTTAAACCTAATTTACTCAAGTCAAAATTGTGTCATGTACTTTCATGCACAAACTACAGCCATTCTTGCTTTAGGCCCCAATGGTTACAACTTGTCAAAGATTTTCATCGGATAACACTGGGCAATCCGATTATTTGTCATGAAATCGGCATTAAATATTCGTCCATTGATTTAACCCAACGAGGATGAATATTTAATCATCCCGAAAGCTTTCGGGACCATCTGACTGTTGAAAAGCAAATTATATGCAGATGAAAACGTATTTATCTTGATGAGGTGCAGATGTCAAAAAATTATTTATATCTGCTTCGTATTTTGAGTTTTTTGAACTTTATTTAGGGGAATTTTTTGGAGTAAATGAGCGCCTGTTTTTTTAAAAAGCTGTTTTTTATTGTTCTGGTAACGCTTTCACCTGCACTTCCGAACAATGTTTTTGGGCAATTTCAATACAACTACTTGCCCATGGATTCTTTCCATTATGCTCAAAAAAACCTGCTCATCGATATTTTTAAAAATAATCTTTCTGTTGCAAAGGCAAAGGCAGGAGGTAAATATCAATCAAAGATACATGAGCTGTATGACGAGCGCACCAAAAAATTGATAGAATTTGCCAACGAGAATTATTTCATAAATGATGATGGTCTTCAAAGCCTTGTTCAGAATATTTTGGACGACATTCTCAAGAATGACCCCGTCACACGTCGCAGCATAAACCTGCTCATAACCCGCGACCCGGCGCCAAACGCGTACTGCTGGGGGGAAGGTACCATAACGATAAATTTGGGCCTGTTACAGCGACTAAATTCCGAAAGCGAGTTAGCGTTTATTATTGCTCATGAACTGTCTCACCATCTGGCAAACCATGTCCACGAAAACGCACACAATATCATCATCAAAAGAAACAACAAGGCAGAAATAAAGGATAAAATTAAAGAACTGGGAAATTTAGACGCCTTTAAAAACATCATCTATGACGAATTTGAATACACCCGGCAATACGAAATGAAAGCAGACTCGATGGCTTTATGCCTTCTGCAAGACACGCGATACGATATCACAGCCTATAAAAAGGTTTTCGCCATTCTTGATTCAGCAAAATACCCGGTTTTGAAAGCAGATACCCACATTGAAAAGGTATTCAACTTTAGCAAATATCCTTTCAAAGAAAAATGGCTCATCGCTCCGGAAAGTAGTTTTGGTGTCCCTGATTCTACTTCATTTTTCATTTTCAACAAAGACTCCCTGCGAACCCATCCCGATCTGGTCCTTCGCACTGCCTATCTGGATAGCATGGTGGCGATAAATAACTACGCTGTTAAAAAAAATGACGACCCGTTTTCCAAGGAGTTTAAGGCAAGAATTGACTTTGAGATGGCGGAAAGCTCTTACCAATTGAAGAATTATGCCTATTCGCTTTTCTACCTGCTTCAGTTAAAAGAAATATATCCTTCCAATAGGTATGTAAACACGAGGACTGCTCATCTGCTAGTGGAATTGTATAAATGCCGAAAAAACCACACCTTCGGCAAGTATGTGCCATTGCTGAGAACCTATCCGGCCCAAATGGAGTCGGTCTTTATTTTTTTGAATAATCTAAGGATGACCGAAATCGGAAAAATTGCCTTCAATTTTTTGAACAATGAGAAGCATTTTGACAAGACAAATGAAGACCACCACTACCTTTTATGGGAGATCAGCGACTTGCTTGATATTGGCGATGTACGCGAAGCAGTTAAAGAAGAATACATTCAAAATTTTCCAGATGGCAAATACTCACTTTTTTTTAACAATTAAATTTCAGAAAATGAAAAAGATTATTTTAAGCTTAATACTCTGCTCATTATTTTTTGCTACTACCAAGTCAAATTCGCAAAGCAGGACGTTCTTCAAAATTCTCAAAATGAACCAAAAAGGCTCCGGCCCGATTTTGCAGAACGACCGCGTAACCGGCTACTACCTTTTCTATAAAATGGAAAAAGCAAAAAAGGGAGTTAACACCTACCTATTGAGAATCCTGGACGAGAATCTCAATGACTTTCAAACCAGTGAAATGGAAGAAAGTACACGTACCTATCTTGCTGAGGGCTCATTCAACGGAGAGACTATTTTATTTAAATTCGCAGATATCAAGCGAAAAAAGCTAATTTTTAGATCGTACGATAAAAATGCCCAGCTTATCGACAAGACCGAAAGGGATTTGGAGGCTACAGAGCTTCGAAATTATAAACTTGGCTACAATGGCCAACAAACCATAAACTCTCTGTTTGATGTAGGTGAAAAAGGCTTTGTAGATTATTCCAGTAAATTGAATGGCGCTGCCTATGCTGTAAATTTCATCCCTTCAGACAATAACATGAAGGGGTGGGAACTCAATTCTCCTGTCAAAGGCTACCAAAGTGCCAGCTATCTATCCCATTCTGAGAATGTTGTTTTCAGCTTGGTAGCCAGGAAACCCAGTATGATGTCTAAAGACTTATCCTTTGAAGTATGCGCCATCGACATTTCCACCGGTGAGATGCTTTTTACGACTGAGCTGGCAGATGCTTTCTTTGCAGGTCAACCCTTGGGGGCCTACTTTGACCAAAAAACAGGACTCTTGAACGTTATTGGAATCTACTATGAAGCAGGCACAAAGGTATTGAAAGATAATGGCTTAGGCCTTTTCAAATACCAGATAGATAGAAATGGAGAAATCGTGAATAAAAATCAGCTTAGCTGGACAAAAGATTTCAGAAAGTTTGTGACTGTAGACGACAATGGTAAAATAACCAATGAAGATAAAAACGGATTTTTATATTTTCACAATATCGTGCAGCACCCTGACGGGTCTGTCATAGCCGTCGCAGAACAATATAAAAAAGCAGCAGATGCCGCGGGAATTGCAATGGCTGCGCTAGGTGGAGGCACAAGTACTACTAAGGTGGTAATTAACGACATGGTGCTGTTCAAATTCACGGAAGATTTTTCTATTGACGACGTGGTCTTTATCAGCAAATCGAAAAGTAATTTTACCCTTCCCGGAGGATATGATTTTATGAACATCCATTTATTGAGTCACATAGTAAAGGTCATGGGAGGCTTCGACTATTCATTTACCTTGAATAATAGGTCAGAAGAATCCATAAGCATCGGATATGTAGACTATGAAAAAAAGAAAGGAGCAAAAAATGAATGGATTTTTGGCGCTGTAACGTATTATGACGGTGAGTTCATATCAGACAAAATTACGCTAGGCTCACCAAATGACAATATCAGAAGAAACGTAATACCTGGAAAGCCCGGCTATATTACTATTATCAACTATGATCGCTTGGAAAAGAAAGTAGAAATGCATTTGGAAAAAATTAACTATTAACGCTTTTACGAGACAATAAGCTAGGAATCTCCCATAGAATTTGTGGCATTTTGCATTTGCTTTTCCACGATTTTGGGAGGTTTTTTTATGATGAGATAAGTGGTCAAAAGCTTTTGGTATGCACGACAACAAAAAGAAAAAGTTAATAAAACCTGCTTTAATCTGCCTACTTCTCCTACTCACTTTTACCGTGAGAAGTCAAGACTTTTTTACTTTAACGCTATCAGGCTTCGAACCCCGGAAAACCGCAAGGAATTTCAGCGTGACAGAAGTAATTGATGGCAGAAAAAACAAAGCCTACATAGGCTGGGCAGAAACGGGCCTTTACGATAAAAAGCGCTTTGCTGTTTTTGAAAATCCATTGGCAGATGAAGTCGGTAATTTTATCATTAAGGGCATTGTACCCAAAGTCTACACGCCCATTGCCATACGCGTGACTCATTTGCATGTAAGCGATCAAAGGGGAGATGTGAGAGCGGAGATTTCTATGGAGTATTTTTTAAAAGAAGGGCGAAGCCGGTATTACTACATAACCAGCACACACAGTGTTTCTGAGATCAGAGGGGCCGATATGACGCATTTACATTCAAAAAATTTAGGAGATGCCATTATGCAAGGGGTAAATGACTTTGCCCAACTCAACTGGGAAAAGCTGGTTAACAAAGTCGAAATGTACGATAGAGATAACCTTGAACGGGGAATGGAAATTTCGCTCGATCCTGACAAGATCGAAATTCTGAACAGTACAAAATACCCGGACGGGGTATTTAAGAGTTTTTCAGAGTTTATGCACAACAAACCTTCAATCGTTTCAAACTACAAAGTTAAGCCAGGAAAAAACCCCAGCCTATGGATCACAGAAAACGGCGAAAAACTGAAGATACAGCACGGAGTGTATGGTTTTGCCCATCAAAACCAGCTTTACATTCTTTTCAATAACAGATTCTATCTATTAGAAAAGAGAGATAGCACATTTTATTTTGTAGGCCCCTACATAGCGGATCAAAAGGCATATATCAGAAATGCAGTAGGTTGGGGGGCAGCGGTAGGTGCTATTACGGCGACCACCAAAGGAAGAAGCTATGAATACAAAATCAATATGAACAATGGCTTCGTGGTAGGCTCTCATGGGCTTTAGTGCTTCAAGAATACATTGCCTGATTTCCAAAGATATTTCCCAATATTTTGCAATCTTTGCAGCCGCAAAATTGTTAAACCCAGGGCATAAAAAATGGATTTACAGCACAAACTACAGGAAGAAATCATTCGGGCGTTTTCCGCTTTGTTTCAGCATAAATTAGAGGAGCAAGACCTGCTGCAACCTACGCGCAAGGAGTTTGAGGGCGATTTCACTTTCGTGGTATTCCCCTATCTGAAAGTGAGCAAGAAAAATCCGGAAGAAACGGCCAAAGCCATTGGTGAATATCTTTTGGCTAACACCGATTTTGTGGACAAATACAATGTGGTGAAAGGCTTCCTCAACATTAGTCTGAAAAAGACCGTCTGGACGCAGATTTTTAAGAGCATCTTTGAAAACGAAAATCATGGCGCAGGGCCCGCCAATGCAAAAAAGGTAGTAGTGGAGTACTCCTCGCCCAACACCAACAAGCCCCTGCACCTGGGACACATGCGGAATATTTTTCTGGGCTATTCCGTCGCTAACATTTTAAAAACAGCCGGCTACGACGTGGTCAAAATCAACCTGGTGAATGACAGGGGCATACACATCTGTAAATCCATGCTGGCCTACCAAAAATTTGGCAGTAGCGAAACACCGGAGTCGTCCGGTATCAAAGGCGACCATCTGATTGGCAACTACTACGTGCGCTTTGACCAGGAATATAAAAAGGAAATTGAGCAACTGGTGGCCACTGGAAAAACGAAAGATGAAGCTGAAAAGGAAGCCCCAATTTTGAAAGAGGCCCAGGAAATGCTGCGAAAATGGGAGGAGGGAGATGAGGAAGTAGTGAACCTGTGGAAAAAAATGAATGGCTGGGTATACGAGGGCTTCAACATCACTTACGATAGAATGGGGGTAGATTTTGATCAGTATTATTACGAATCGGACACCTACCTGCTTGGGAAAGACATTGTGGACGAGGGGCTGAAAAAAGGCGTTTTTCACAAGCGGGACGACGGCTCAGTATGGTGCGATCTTTCTGCCGAAGGCTTGGACGAAAAGCTTCTGCTGCGCGCCGACGGCACCTCGGTGTATATGACGCAAGACCTGGGCACGGCCGACCTGAAATACAAAGATTATCAATTTGACCACTCCATCTACGTGGTAGGCAATGAGCAGGACTACCACTTTCAGGTGCTGTTCCTGATCCTCAAAAAGCTGGGTCGCAGCTACGCCGAGGGCATGTACCACCTCTCGTATGGCATGGTGGACCTGCCCAGCGGAAAGATGAAATCGCGGGAAGGCACCGTGGTGGATGCCGACGACCTGATAGACGAAATGGTGGACACCGCCCGGCGGCACACCGAAGAGTTGGGCAAAATAGATGGCTTCACCCCGGAGCAGGCCAAAGAGCTCTATGAGATCCTGGCATTAGGCGCTTTGAAGTTTTTCCTTTTGAAAGTGGATCCCAAAAAGCGGATGCTTTTCAATCCCGAGGATTCCATCCAGTTTCACGGCACTACGGGGCCTTTCATTCAATATACCCATGCGCGGATATCAGCCATTGTGCGGAAGGCAGAAGAGATGGGTGTGGACTACAAGAGTTTTGATATCAGCGCCATCGAAAACCTGCACGAAACAGAGCTGCCCATAGTGTTTCTGCTAAACCAATATCCGGAAATTGTAGCAGAGGCGGCCAAGAACTACTCGCCTTCGCTCATCGCGCAGTTTGCCTACGACCTGGCCAAGGAGTATAACCGCTTTTACACGGAAGTGTCTATTTTCAAAGAGGGCAATGAAAACCTGTTGAAATTCAAGGTGGCATTTTCCTACACCGTAGCCCGCACGATTAAGTCGGCGATGGGACTGCTGGGGATCAGGGT
>CAYUJK010000163.1:6648-8077 GCA_964444895.1 uncultured Roseivirgaceae bacterium | reverse complement strand
GGATTCCGGCTTTTTTAGGCTGAAACATTTCCGAACGAAATAGCATCCATTTTCTAAAAATCATTGGTACAATGCGGGCTATGGTTCTCCCTATTCCGCAGGTCCCAATTAGCTTATTTTGACTAATAGGAATATATTTACCGCCATGATCAGAATCATTTGCGGAACTAACCGGCGACAATCTATCTCAATGAAACTGGCACTGCTCTACCAGGAGGTCCTCGTAAGCAAGAATATGGAAAGCGCGATATTGAACCTGGCAGAGCTACCTGCTGACTTTATTGTGTCAGCGCTATACGAAAACGCCGGCAAAAATGTCGAGTTCAATATTTTCCGTCAGCAAATAGAGGAAACGGAAAAGTTTGTCTTTATCGTGCCGGAGTACAACGGCTCCTTTCCGGGCGTTCTCAAGGCTTTTATTGACGGAATGAAATATCCCGGTGCGTTCTACGGGAAAAAATGTGCGTTAGTGGGTGTTTCTTCGGGTGGGCAGGGCGGAAGCATAGCACTGAGCCACCTCACCGATATTTTTAACTACATGGGTATGCACGTACTGGCGCAAAAAGTGAAATTGTCGCGCATCGAAGGCAATTTTATCGACAACACACTCTCCGAACGTTACCTGGAAATGCTAGTAAGGCAGGCCGACCTGCTGATCCGGTTTTGAGCGGCTATAGCTTTAAAGTATCTGGAATTCTACCCGGCGGTTAATTTCGCGTCCTCCTTTTTCATCATCATTGCTTACGATCGGTTCTGACTTTCCGAAGCCCCTGGCCTCCAGCCTGTCCGGTTCTATGCCCTGGGAAGTGAGGTACTGCACTACGGCGCCAGCCCGCTGCTCTGACAGTTTCAGGTTGTATTGATCGCCGCCAATGCTATCGGTGTGGCCCGACACCCGAATTTTCACCTGCGGGTTTTCCCGGAGAAACTTCACCAGGCGGTTAAGCTCGGGAAAAGATTCTTCTTTCAATTCATATTTGTCAAAATCAAAAAAGATATTGTTAAGCCTTACCGTCGCTTCCCGTTCCACGGGCACCAGGTAAAGGTCGCGCGTTACTTCTTCGTATTCTTTGGTTTCTCTCAGGTCGATATTGGCGTTCACGGCCAGGTATCCATTTGATTCGGCCAGGTACCCATACATGGCTCCAGAGGGCAGTATGATCTGGTACTCGCCAGTGGCGGGATCGGAAAATATCTGCCCTACTTCTTTGCCTGCAGGGAGTGTTTCGTAGAATATCCTGGCGGACACAGGCTGGTTTGTCTTGCGGTCGTACACCACACCCCTTACCGTTACTACCGGCTCGGGCTTGTGCTCTTCTGGTACTTCAAACCGGTAGATATCCGTATTGTCAAACGCGTCTCTTGTGAAATAACCGTACTCTCCGGTAGGCGGAATATTGAAAAACTCGTCATTTTTATCAGAATTTAT
>CAYUJK010000163.1:1879-6548 GCA_964444895.1 uncultured Roseivirgaceae bacterium | reverse complement strand
GTATTGTAATAATCGATGATGTCAAACGGGATGGGCTCTGACCAGCCCTCGGATGTGCGCGTTACCATTGACACGCCTGACTTCATTTTATCTTTTCCGGCATAGACATTTCCAAGGGTCAAAATGACTGTATTTCCATCTGGTGTAACGGAGCTTATGTAGTTGGGTCCCTTGTTATTCAGGGGTCTGCCCATATTGACGGCCTCTGACCACTCCTGCTTTTCTTCGTCCCACGAAGAGTACCAAATATCCTCAGCGTCTTGGGCGCCTCCTATGTTGCCCGGATGGTATTGCCGGCTGAAGAGCAGCGTTTTACCATCGGGCGTCACCATGGGTTTCAGCTCGTTGTAAATGCTGTTCACCTTCGAACTCAGCCGCTCGGGCACCGCATTTACTATCGCGCTTTCGGTAATATTTACTTCCTGGGTTATTTCTTTCGATGAGTTGGAAATTCCTATGGCGTCAATGGCATAAAAACCGGGAACGGCCTTGCCATCCAACACGATCTTTACAGCTGCCACTTCAAAGTCGGTAAGCTCAAAAAAGATGTGCAGCATCCGCTCCGGAATGCCCAGCGGCCGTGGCTCAAATTCATAGATCAGAAATTCGTTGTCATTCTTGTCGTACACATATACCTCTGTGATAGCAGATGGGTTGAAGCTTTCCGCAATGGCTATTTGCCGTATCCGGAAGGGATCTTTATAGGCTACTTTGATGTACTCAACCTTTTTATCGCGGCCAGGCATCCAGGCATTTGGGCTGTCACCTGCTCCGGGCGGCACATCGGGTTTTCCAAGGGCGCGTTCGGCAGAATACTGGAAATATCCCATCTCGGTGGTAGCCTCCAGCACCTCGTCAGCCCAGGCCACTCTCTCCTCTTGCTGCTGGGCTTTCGCAAAAAATAGCGTCAATGCAAAACAGGAAAGTAATAAAACTCTCTTCATCCCCGTGTGTTTAATGTTGTAAACCAAGCTTGAAAATGATTCAAAAATAAAACATTTTCAAGCATTTAGCCTCTTAATTATAAATAAATTCTTTAATCACGCCAGCCCCGAATCATCTCGGGATACAGCATCAGGGCGCAAATTTAATTTATATTATAAAGTTTTTTACCTGCATTCTCATATTTATCACCTTCCACCCAAGACGGCGCTTCGGGGTCATTTGCGATACTTTCAGCACCTACGGCAAAGGTTTTGTACAATTTCGTGAGGTAGTCGAAGTCCAGTGTTTCGGCATGGTCGATCAACTGGTGATAGTACTTTTGAATCTCTTCATCAAAAGAGGTAAGTCCCGGGCCAAACAACACGCAGGGTATACCCTTTTTGGCAAAATTGAAATGATCCGATCGCTCAAAAATGTTTTGTTCAGGTATGGGGTCGTCCATGGCTTCCAGGCCAAAGCGACTACAGGCACTCTGCAGATGCTTTTCTGCCGTGTTTCTGGTCAATCCAAAAATTGTGGCTTTCGTGGTATCATTGTATCCGGCGCAATCCATGTTCAGGTTAAAAATGCACTTCTCCAGGGGCACCCAGGGATTCTCGGCATAATACTCGCTTCCGAGCAGTCCCTTTTCCTCGGCGGTAAAGAAAACGAACAGCACCGAGCGGGCAGGCTTGGCTTTTGCCAGGTATTTGGCCGCCATCAGCAAGCCCGTAACGCCCAGGGCATTATCACGGGCGCCGTTGAAAATAGAGTCCGTCGGCTCGCCGTTGCTATCTAAGCCTGCATTTGTATGCCCCACGTGATCGTAGTGCGCACTTAACACCACAAATTCGTCTTTCAGCTTTTTGTCAGAACCTTCTATGTAGCCGATAATATTACGGCATTTTATCTTTTGCGGAGTGAGCCCCTGCACATCCATCTTCACGTGTTTGACCCCCTGCTCCTGTAGCGCCTTGGCAAATGCCTCATCCGCATCATTCACAAATGCGTGATAGGGCGTGGCATTTTCGCTTTGGCTGTGGTCATCGAGTATCATGGAGGGATTATTCAGGTATAGCACGAGCATGGGCCATACGATCTGGCGCGAGCTATAGAGCTCAATCATTCCCAGGGCGCCCCTGTCGGCAACCATCTTTCGCTTTTCCCTCGATTTGGCAAAACCCTCCCTGGGATTGGTCATCCCCGGTGCGCCAAACCTGGTCACTACCAGTTTGCCTTTAATGTCTGCCGCTTCCAGGTCGGCCTCCAGGCCATACCCCGCAAACACGGCGGGCAACAAAGCGGTGGTGTCCTTGCCTCGCAAAACGAGTATGTTTTTGCCATGAGACAGCGCAGAATCCAACAGGATCACTTCCCCGGTTGTAGGCACATTCGTCTTCATAAGCGGCACCTTCTGAAAGTAGGTATCATGCCCCTCCGGCAGCTTTACGCCATACTTTTTGAATTGCTCTACTATGTAGTCCGCCGCCATTTCTATCTCCGGAGATCCGGTATCCCGTCCCATCATTTCATCGGAAGAAAGGTATCTTAAATGTTGCTCGGCTTCCTCCTTAACCACGAGCTTTTCTACCTTTTGCGAATAGGTTGTCTGGAAAAAAAGTGTGCATACAAGCACAAGGATGTTGAACTTCTTCATATTCTTAAAATTTAAACCGGATCAATATAATCACAATAGACTTTAGAATAAAATACTACAATTTGAAAGGTGCTATTTTGTGAACTGCTGCCGCCCGGAGCTGAGGGCTGCTCTGTCGGCATACGCCTGGCGCTATACCCCGACACGCACTTTCATCTGTCGCTCCGCGATCATTACCGCTTCATAGTTAATCACTTAGGAAGCTCCATACCTTACATGTGTTTTAGCAGCGGGTATAGGATTATTTTAATTCTTTTTTGTAATTTCAATATTCCTGAACTTTTTAAAAATAAAACGTACGAGTATGAGGCTAATTTTTCAGACCTGTTTGGTCATGGGCGTATTGCTTTTTTCGATGGCAGCCAATGCACAGAAATGGGAGAAGTATATCGACAAGTACAACAAATTCTACGAAAAGGGAGATTTCAAAAAGTCGCTTTCCATCAACGAAAAATTCAGGAAAAAGAGCATAAAGAAATTGGGGGCCAAGAACAAATACATCCCCTTTGTAAACCTGAACTATGCCAGGTTGAGCCTGCAAAAAGGCGAGCTGATGAACGTGGAGAAAAACCTCACTGAAGCGGTGGAAGTAAGCCGTGAGGTAAACCAAACGAATCCGGGAGAACACTCGCGGATACTGCTGCTGGCCATCGAACTCTACATGGAACTGGGCAGCGTGCGCCTGGCACACAACATTTTGAACGAGTACCGGGATCAGTTTGGAGAGAGCACCAACGCCGACATCCAGGCCCGTCTGCTGCTATTCGAGTTAGAAATTCTTCTCGAAAAAGGTTTTTATAATGAGACCGTAGAGCTGGCGCGGTCCAGCTACCAGAACCTGGCAGCGCGAATCAATGACAAGTCGATAAAAAAAGACGAGCGTAATCTTCGCAGCAGGCAGTTTGCTGCGTTGATCAACCTCGCTGGCGAAGCTTTTATCCGAAAGGGAGACTACCAGGGAGCTGATTCTACACTGAAGAGCAACACTGGATGGATCGAAAAAAACCTAAGCAAGGGCGATCCCGAATATGCCCTGCACACGCTGGCCCTGGCGTGGTCTACCGACCTGCAGCGAAATTATAAAGAAGCAGAAAAGCTATTTGACGACGCATATAGCTATGCCAAATCGGGAAGAAACAATTACGACCGGTTTACGCTCAAAATTCACTATGAGTTGATCAAAGCGTACTACCGGCATGGCAAAGACAAAAAGTACACCTCTGAATTGACCGCATTTCAGAGCCTCGTCAAGACTAATTATTCAGAAAAGACTTCCGTATTCCAGGTATATTATTTACTGGGAAAGCTATACCCGGACCTGGCCAAAAAAAGCAGCAAAAGCGTTTCTGATGCGCTGGCAATCACGAACGATGTACGCATACTGCCGCAGTTTCACAAAACAAGGCTCCTGGCGAATGACTACCTGCTGACCATTTCACAGTTTGGCAAAGACGCCGAAACGGGTAAAGCAAACCTCGAGTTTGAGCTCGCCCAAAAGGCTGACCTCTACGGTGAAGATTCACCGGAATACCACCTGACACTTGTAAAAAGAGGCATCCATCTGCTGAACTACACCAATGACATCAAAGGAGCGAATGAAGCCTTTACGGAAAGCTGGGAAAATGTAGTGCGCAGCCAGATGCACTACAGCCACCCGATGTATGTAGAGATTTACAACCAACTGGCGGTGTTTTACGAACTGAACGACCAATATAAAAAGGCCGAAGAGGCGCTGGACAAGGCTTTTGACGCTACTACCCGCACGTATGACCGCACCGAAGTGAACTACGCCAACGCCATTGTGCGAATAGCCAATCTGCTTACAACCATTGGGGAATACACAAAGTCAGAACGCTACCTGGATCTGGCACTGGAGGTACTGGAAAACAAAAGGAAAGAAGGCGACAACGTAGTGTACTACGTAAATGGCCTGGAAACCAAAGCAAGGCTATACGCCATCAAGGGCATGTACGACGAAGCTGAAGACCTGCTGCTGAGCACCCGGAAAATGCTGAAAAAGTCAGACATTACACACTACGACATGACGGTGAGCGACGAAGAGACCGCCAAACTATACATAAACATGGG
>CAYUJK010000163.1:0-1779 GCA_964444895.1 uncultured Roseivirgaceae bacterium | reverse complement strand
TGAAAAACTACGGCGAGGCCAAAGTGCAGTTTACCAAAGCGCGGAACCTCTACAACAAGTTCTTCAGCCAGTCGCACCCGGAATACGTAAAATCGCTAGCCAAGCTCAGCAAAGTAGAATACATGACCGGCAACACCAAAGCCTCCATGAGTCTGATTGAAGAAGTGCTGGCCAAATACGACGATTTTATTAAAAACTATTTCCCCGCATTGAGCGAACGGGAGAAGGCGCGCTTTTGGAATACGATCAAAGACGACTATGAATTTTACAACACACTGGTGCTAAAAACCATAAGCGGGCCGAGCGACAAACCCGTGGAGAAATTGTACAACAATGCCCTCAATACCAAGGCCCTGCTGCTTAGCTCTTCGATTAAAATGCGCGAAAACATTCTGAAAAGCGACAATGAAGGTTTAATCGAAAAGTACAATAACTGGCTGGAGAGCAAGGAGCTTCTCACCAATGTGTTGTCCATGAGTACTGAGCAGCTTGCTAAACATCAAATCAACCAGGACTCTTTGGTGAGAGAAGTAGAACTACTGGAAAAATACCTCAGCAGTGAATCGGAGCTGTTTTCGGCCAACACTGAAAAAGCCGCTGTAAGCTGGGAAAATGTGAAATCGTCGCTCAAAGAAAATGAGGTGGCCGTGGAAATGGTGCGCTTCCGGTATTTCGATCACGTATTCACCGATTCCGTCCTCTATGCTGCGCTCACTTTGCGCAACGAGGGACGGCGCGACCGCCCCGAACTGGTGTTGCTCAGCGAAGGCAAAAGCCTGGAAACAAGGTATTTCCGCTTTTACAAAAACACCATCATTTACCGCCTCGAAGACAGCCTTTCGTACAAAAAATTCTGGAAACCGATAGAAGAAAAAGTGGGGCGAAACACAACGGTTTACCTCTCACCCGACGGCGTTTTCAACCAGATAAACCTGGAGGCCATTCGAACGGACGACAGCAAATATGTGCTGGACAACTCCAACATCATTCTCGTTTCCAATACCAAAGACATCTATCTGCAAAGTCAGACGCCGAGGAAATCGCAACCCGACAACCGGGCCCTGATGTTCGGAGACCCGGAATTTTACGTTTCTGTTAAGCCCTCTATCACTATGGGAAGTCCGTTGATCAGCGGTCTGCCCGGCACAGAAAAGGAAGTAGAAACCCTGCACAGCCTGCTGGAAAAGAAGGGCTGGAAAACAGACTACTTCCTCCACTCCACCGCCTCCGAAGAACAGGTGAAAATGCTGGATAACCCCAAGATTTTTCACATTGCCACGCATGGCTTTTATACGCCGCAGGAAGAAATCACCGAACAAATAAGCCTGGACGAAGTAAATGAGGCCCGGGCAGTGGAAAATCCGCTGCTGCGCTCTGGACTCATGATGACAGGCGCCGGCGATGTGCTGTCAAAAACCAAATACAATTACAATATCGAAAATGGCATCCTCACCGCCTACGAAGCCATGAACCTGAACCTCGACTATACAGACCTGGTGGTACTCTCTGCCTGCGAAACCGGTGTGGGCGACGTCACCGCTGGTGAGGGAGTTTATGGTCTGCAACGGGCATTCCTGGTGGCCGGCGCCAAAACCCTGATCATGAGCCTTTTCAAAGTATCGGACGAAGTGACCAACGAACTGATGGTGAGCTTCTATGACAAATGGCTCAGCACCGGCGAAATGCGAAGCTCCTTTATCCAGGCCAAAAAAGAGATCCGCAATAAATACCAGGACCCGATCTATTGGGGTGCTTTTATCATGTTTGGGTTGGAGTGAT
>CAYUJK010000162.1:0-8098 GCA_964444895.1 uncultured Roseivirgaceae bacterium | reverse complement strand
AGCCGGTCTGTTATATCATAAAATACCCCGGGACTCAATTTCTTTACCGACCACAGCGCTGAGGTGCGCACCGAAGTATGTTCGCTAAACACCTGCGCTTTGATAACGTCGTCGATTATTTCCGGAGAGCTCTTTACGTAGGCATACAGGGCGCATACTTTGGTCCAGTTGCTTACAAGGCCTGTTTCTCTGAAAATAATTTGAAGCAGGGCTTCTGTTCCGTCAAATCCCCCGCGGGGGAATTCTTCGCGCAGCTTGGCGAGCTTTTCTGAAGGAGAAAGGGTGTCAATAACGGGAAACAATACCGGCTTTAGCTCTTCATCCACAAATATGTTCAGCAGTTCCAGCGCGAAGGCGATGCTTTCATGCGAACCGGTTTGAAAGTTTTCTTTTACCAAAATCACCGATTTTTGGTCGTAGAGTATCCCCAAAAGATTGAATATGATCTCAAAATTTCTACTTATTTCCGACTCCAGGGCTTTTTGTAGTTCCTCGGTGTAGCTTTCAGAGGGAATTTCACTCAGGGCCATTTGGTTCCAGAAAGTTTTGGCCAGCTCGTGCTCCAGCGTGGCATTGATCAATGTTCTTTTATAACCTTTTACCTCAGAACGTATGTCTTTTAGCGCGCGGATGGTCTCTCGCCTGATGGCGTGATTAGGATAGTCAAGTTTTTTGAAAAGATAATCGTATGAAACATCTGAACGGATATGACTGTAGATCCGAACGATGCGCAGCAGGATTTCGGGGCTGTTTTCTGACTTGTGGAAATAGTTTTCAAGAACGGGCAGGATGTTTTCACCGATTTTGATAATGGCTGCAATGGCGTAGTTAGACATTTTCTCGTGCCCCAGCATTTCAATGATTACGCTCCAGGTTTCCGGGCGATGCGCCTGCGAGGCCGTACGCAGGGCTACTTTTTTAACACGTATGTCGCGGTCCCTCAGCAGCTCTATGAGTAAAAAGATGTTGCTGTCGTCCATGAGAAACCGCAACGCATTGGCCGCTAATATGCGGTCTTCGGGGGCGTCAGAGCGCGACAATGAGGCCAGTTGTTCTTTTGTGAAAAACACATGATCGCCTTTTTCGGCATTTTTTATCGCTTCCAGCGCCAGCAGGCGTATCTGCTTGGTTGTTTCCTTTTTCGGAGCCGGCTCATTGGCTTCTGCAAAATTGATTTCATACAGCGAGAGCTTTTCTTTCAGGAATTCCTGCACAGATTCTGAACGGTGCTTTTGGTAGCGGGTGGCCAGCTTTTCAAAAAATAGGGGATTAACCTTTTCCGTAATTTCCAGCGCTCGTATGATGGCGGCGTCATCTTTGAGTTGCAGATATTTAATGGAAGCTTCTGAGGTTTCGAACAAGCGGGAAAAAAGCTTTCTTCCCTTTTTCTTGATGCGCTCCAGGGTTTCTACCAGGGTGCTTTTATATCGCTCGTGCATTTTCATGATCACATATATCCACAGGGCTACAAAGGGAATGATCAGGAAAGTAGTGTGGAGGAAGTTGACCCAATTGATGCGATCAAATACGAATAAGAAAATACCGGCCACTAAGCCGGCAAACACCGTAACAACGCCTTCGATTTTTATCTGCGCGTCAAAGCGGATCTTTTTGTCCAGTGGCATGAAATAGAGCTTGAAAACCGGGCCATCTACGGCGTCTTTCAGCGAGGAAGAAAACATCTTGCTTAGCGCAACCAAAATGAAGAAGGCCAGAAAGGTAGGCGACTGAGGCCCGTAGTCTTCAAATAGCGTGAGGCCTATCAGTGAAGAAAGGATGATAAAAATAAGCAGAATGACAGGCGTTGCGAGCAGGGATACCTTAAGGCCATAGTTTTCGATGAAACGGTCGGTAAAAAAAGTCTGGATAATGAAACTAAGCACCACAATAGCACCCTCAAATACCGACAGGAAAAAAGCCATTCCTTTTTCGTCGGCAAACTGGGCACTGGCCACGTTCAGAAAGGAATAGTCGACAAACGTAACGGCAATCATGGAAACCATAACAAACAAAGCCATAGACAGGATGTACGGACTTTTGAATATCTGCCGCATCGTTTTACCGTCTTCTGTTTTTTCATCTTCCTGATCATCCTCTGTTTTTAGAAGGTTTCGGCTCACGGTAAACACAATGAGCAGGAAAAATACCGCCAAACTCCCAAGGCTAATCAGGATGAGCCCCTGTACATTAGACAGAAGAGTGAGCAGCACTGGAATGGAAAAAAGCGCGATGATGGAAGCGACTAATTGCCCTGAATCAACATTGCCTATAATTTTTCGGGACTTCGCTATGGTAAACATCCTTCCGAATAAGCCCCAGAAAATGAGGGAAATATGGGTGATAAGCGGGGTAACGAGCACAAAGCATAAGAAGACGATTTGCGAGAAATCGTGGAAAAAGTAAAATCCCGCGATCACCACAGCGACCATCGCTACCATAGTGGCCGTGAATATGAGGATCAACTTTTCAAAGCGGATTTTTCTTTGCAGATAGCTGTATAAATAGGCACTGGAAAGCCCTACCAAACCCGACAAGATGAAGGCTTTGGGGAGGTCTGACTGCTCGTCGAAATTGTTCAGAAAAAGAGTAGTGGAGGCCACGGAGTAGGTGGCTGAAAATATGCCCATAAAGAAGCCCAGCCCTATTAAAATGAGGACGGGCAAGACATCTGCGTCGCTTACGTTAAAAAATTTCTTTATCAGGGTTTTCATCGAACGGAGGCGCAGGGGTTTAAAAAAATGTTTGCATACAGGGCATAAGCATTTGGTGAAGAATATATCGGTTAATCTTTCAGAAAGCCAAAAGTAACCTTTTAAAGAGCTGATATTTTCAGGATGATTTCATCGGGAATTGTCCGGAAACTGTTGCCTTTTTTTGCACGAAGCCTTGCTAATTGCTAATAGCATTTTAAATAGAAGCATTATATCAGAAATAAGCCGGCAAAAAGACACCTTTCCGCATAAAAAGGTATAATGAGAGGTTTTTTCGAAGTGAATTTTCCGGAAAAACCTCTCAGGGCAGCTCATGGGTCTACGGCGTCTTACCGGCCCATTTTGTTCATTTCCTCTTCGAAGGTCTTTTTGAACTTCTCGTAGTCATAGTCTATTCTGAGTCGCTCGTCGTTCGAGAGCCTCTCGTTGTAGGCCGTGAGCAATTCCGAAGCGGCCAGTTCCAGCGCTATGTAGGTTTTGTACCTGCCTTCCGCTGTACGGGTTTGCTTTTCACAAATAACAACCGTGCCGGGGATTTCCTGGGCAACTACTTCCCGTGTCAGTGATTCGAACCGCTCTTCAACTTCTTCTTTGTTGTTGAACTCCCTTGAATTCACATAGTTATCCGTTACGGTTTTTACCATCGTCTGAACCGATGCGGCCAGCTCCGCTCTGGCGTTGGTAAGTGCTTTCTTCTTGGCCACTACCTGGTCGGAGCTTTCTCCGATGGAGTTGGCACGAAACACCTCGCTATTCGAAAAGTACTCTGTTCCCGAGCAGGGTACGTTCACTTCGGTTTCGCCCGGAGGGGCTTGCGTTTGCGTTTTAGAAGGTGTTTTTTTACAAGCATACAACAGGACCATAAAGCCCAGCAATGCTATGAATCTAGTCGCGTTTTTCATGTAGTTTTTCATAATGATAAAATTAATTCCGTTTAAAAAAGTGTTTATCTAAAGAGGATTTTATTTCCCTTGTTAATTCCTTTTCTACATTGCTGTAGGCCGCCAAGCCGGCTTTTTCATAGGATGTGTGCAGGCCTTTGACGCCGTTGAACGAGTCGCTGAATACTACACGGCCCTGCTTGTCTTTAATGCTGATGGTAAAGTCCAGGAAGGCGCTGTATAAGCCCGACATCTCGGTGCCGGCGCGAGTGTTTGCATCGATCAAAAGCTCATATTCGTACTGGCCGGCCCGGGCTATTTCGGCTCCTTTTTCGGTAAGTATTTTTGTGAGCAGCGGCGCCAATATTTTATTGGAAAGAGGCGATGCAAGATTTTGCTCTTTTCCCGCCACAGAAAAAACCGGAGGCGCTGCCGAAACAGCGATTTCAATTTTTGCCACGGGAAAGCCTTTCAGCAGCTTGCCAGCTACCTCGTACTCGCTCAGGAAATCGAGTGAAAACGTAGCGGCGAGGCTTTTGTGAAAGGCCTCG
The DNA here is from genome assembly GCA_964444895.1 of uncultured Roseivirgaceae bacterium. Taxonomy (GTDB): domain Bacteria; phylum Bacteroidota; class Bacteroidia; order Cytophagales; family Cyclobacteriaceae; genus CAJXNP01. The sequence continues at coordinate 3,955 of CAYUJK010000162.1, read as the reverse complement.
TTTCGTCTTATCGCCCGGGCAAAAATGCCTTCCGGTCCGGATACTTTTTTCTCTTCCTGATCGCCGATGGTCAAAATCAAGGGTAGCCGGGCCACCGGATGCCTGGACTCCCCATAGCAGGCAAGAATTTCGATTGTTTTTTCTTTTTCGGCACTGGCAAAAACGACCGGCGATTCCGATACCAGTTTGATGCCGGCCAATAGCTTTTGAATGCGCGCATACGATTCGTTTGCCAGAAGCACTTTCTCTTCGCCAATCAGGACCTCGTTGGTCTCGTGGAGGTATTCCTTGAGTATGTCGATGGTCTCTGCGTAAAACCTGATGGCTTGCACGTAGTCGTTTGGTTCGCTCTCCTGCGCGTGCGTAAAGCTGTGAAGGGCCTTCTGAAGGGCAGCTCTGTGCCGCGCTTTGCGCAGGCTTTCAAGTGTGGCCTTGCTGAGCCGGTACTGCACCCAATAGTATTTGCCATCATTCCAAGAATCCACCATCTCGTAGGCTTGCAGTTCCTGGTGAGTAGCAGCCTGGATCGACGCGCGGAAGCTTTCCTGAAAACCGCTTTCATCTTCTATTTGATGCAAGAGGGAAGTGGAGCTAACGGTAATGCTAACCTCTGAGCCCATGTCGTCCAAAGCTTCCAGCTTGGCTATCGACTGGTAGTCGGGGTTGCTTACGGAAGCATTGCCTATCCCAACATAGTAGCCGGGAAGAGCAGGTTTTTTTGTTACCCATTCCGGTGGATCATCGGCAGGCTTAGACCTGGACTGTGCCACAGGCTGGGCTGGACTCGAAGTGCTCGCCGGGAGGGTCTGTGAAGAGCGGCACCCTGTCACTATCAAGAGCAGTATGATTATCCGCCTGATCATTTTCTGAAATAATTATCTAATGAACGAGCGATCTTTTCTGCGGCTATTTTTTGCATTTTCAGCTCAAGTTCTTTAGCCGTGAGGGGGCGCCGCGAAGCAGTAAAAAGTGCCAGAAAGGCCTCCCTCTCTGGTCCGGAGACAAAAATGGACGATCCGTCTGAGGGATACAGGTTCTGGTAGTTTCCCTCGTACTGTGCATAGCGGACATCGCCCACGTAATTCTCGTGTATCAGGTCTGCGGTGAGCACTTCTGCCGTTTCGGTAGATACCAACTTGTATTGAAAAGAGGCCTGCAGCAGGTTTTTTTGTTCAAATTCCCGGTAAGTGGCGGGGTGGTAGTTGGTGACATATCCCTGCATCTGGGCCACCGGATCGTCTACAAAATCCCGGGTGGCTGTATAGGCTGTTTTGTCGGCTACGGTGAGCTGGCCTTGAACGTGATTATAGCCGACAATCTGGATAATCATTAAGGCCTTTACTCCCAATATTTTCCCCAATTCAACCGCCGAACTCTCGTCGATCATCCCCGATAAGCTCAGTTTTTGTTCTTCAATGATCTTGTCGAGGTTTTGGCGGTCTACCACGCGTATGGCAGAATTGTCCAGCTTTGCCACTTCGGCAATTACGCTGGACCTAAACGCCTCAATAGCGCTGAATGGGTTGTTTTTGTTGGGAATGATAGAGATTGACGTTACTCCTTTTGAAACAAGCTTTTGATAAGAGTTGAGGTCTTTTTCATCAAATCCGGGTGCATATTTCCTGATTTTTTCGAACGCAATTTCGGCACTGCTTCGGTCGCCTCTTTGCAGGTGGTTTTCGGCTTCGTCTATCAGCATAGAGATGTAATCGTCCCGGTCAGTTTCATAATTTTCCTGATGACCCCTGGGTACATTTACCGATACTTTAAAATAGGTGAGTCGCTTTTGCAGGTCTTCGATGTCGTAAAAGCTCTCCACGGCTCTCTCCAGGTCTCCGGTTTTGCGTGCATCGATATACTCATCGAGTTTCTGGTCCACCACTTTCTGCGCGGTGCGTTCCAGCCCCTGGCGCGATTCCGGCCGGGTGGCATTTTCATATAAGGCTTTCATGTACCTGTCTGCCGCTTCTTCATAGCGCCCTGCCTTTTCGAAAGAAGCCGCTTGCCTCAGCAGCCTGAGCTGGGCAGAACATGCGGTTACTGATGCCAGCAATATGATGGTTAAAAGCGTTTTCATGTGTTTAGAATTGTCTGTTTTCATCGGGACTCATGGAATCTCGCATTTTTACAATTGTTGCTTTGGGCGTCGCTTGCGTTATGCTCTATTTCATGGTTTTGAAAAAATGATAAAAAAAATGACGCGACAAATACTATCTCTGCCTTTCAATAAATTTGTTCAACTCATCTATTGACGAGGAGTACGTAAGTGCATCGTTTACCTCATAGTAGTTGCCTATGTCCACGGTCTTGTGATAGGCGTATTTGGCCACTTCTATTTTGTCGTTTTCAAAAGTGAATGTTTCCATTAACCCGATCACCTGGTTTACCGAAAAGCAGTTTGCATTGGCTATCTGCTTAAAGACGGTCATTCTTTCGGATGAAAATGATTTGGATTCTATCGATGACAAGGCCCGTTGGTACTTATCGGCGGCCATGGGCGTGGTGCACCCCGTTTGCGATACCGGTGGGTTCTGGGGTGCGGGCGCCGGCGTTGGCGAAGGGGCCGGATATGGCGGTAGCGTGGGCCCAACAGCAGGATGCTGATCAATCACCATTAAGTTGCCGATGGAGTTCTGTAATTTCACAGACCAGACGCCCCGGGGCTCCGATACTGTAAGGGTAAAGTACATGTTGCCTTTTCTCCGGTCTCGTTCTTCGTATAAAAAGGGCACATCGCTTGAATAAGCCCTTACCCCGTCGTAGGATATTGTGACCCATGCTCCCACAGGGTTTTTCATCTCTACTCTGGAGCCGTATAGATTCATGTTCACATGCTTAATGGTAAATATGCGTCCATCTTCCAGTGAGATGTTGTTTCCTTCAACCCGGGCAAAAATTTGCCGGTCCGGAGAGTTAGGATTGGGGTGCACCGTGGGTTTTGCCGGTGGAGGGGTCTCGTGGTATACGGGCGGATTCACTATGTGGGGCGGAGTAGTGGGTCTTACGGGAACCGGTACTGTTTCAGTAGTCCCGGGACCTACTTTGGAAGTCATGCTTACAGGGACAAACCTGTATTTCCCTTTTTTATTTTTCTTTATCGCGGCAGTCATTTCTGTAGCGGGTTCTACCATAATGGTTTGATTAAGAACCGGCGCCCCGGGTATGGAAAACACCACCTTTGCCTTCACATAGTCGGCTGTGATACCCGTAGCAACCACTTTGGTTTGTGGGGTGTTATTTATTTGGGAACCGTTGATGAATAGTGTGAATTTTTCGCCTTCCTCCGTGAAAAAAATCAACTCACTGCTTTGTGCTTTGGCTGGTAAACTTGCTATGAACACAAGTATTCCGATCAATAAAAAGTTCGTTTTCATGGTTTTTAAGTTTTTTGCTCTCAATGTGTACTGAAGTCAGTACAATTAACTAATCAAATCAAAAATTAAAAAGTGCTATACAATAGAAATGCCAAACATGTTATAAAATGCGACACATTCATGAAAGTGTGGCTTGAAATAGTCGCGTATAAGACGTTAAAAACGCCGTATATAGAGTGTTTTGGGTGGTTTGGGAGGAGGAGTGTTTTTTTTAAGAAAAAAATCCTGAGGTAATTTTTTACTGCGATAGTTCAGGTAGTTTGAGCTACAGGGGAGTGGAGGCAATACCTGCGATGTAGGGAGGGGATAAGGTGATTTTATCCTGGCTTATAAATTCTCGATTTCTGCAAGAGATAGTCCCGTAGCTTCGGCGATGATCTTAGTGTCCACGCCGGCTTTCTTCAGGTTTTGAGCTATCTCAGTGTTTTTTCTCTTTCTTTCTTCTAAAATGCCCTTTTCAATACCCTTTTCAATGCCTTTCTCGATACCTTCTTTTTTGGCTCTTTCTAATAAAAATTCTTCAATTCCCATGGTCGTATTTTTTTGTGTGAGCGCCTCAACGTCCTTTTCAAAGTTACGCT
>CAYUJK010000161.1:6856-8167 GCA_964444895.1 uncultured Roseivirgaceae bacterium | reverse complement strand
GTTCGCAGTCAGGTGCTCTGAAGGGTGTAGGGCATCCTATGTTTTTTGCATTTTTTTTCCTTAACTATCCCTCCCCCAACAATCCTGGGCGCTTTTTCTTGGTTCTTTCGACGGCTTGTTCATGTCGCCAGGCTTCTATGTTAGCTTCGTGGCCGGAGAGCAGAATGTCGGGCACTTTAATGCCCTGATAGTCAGCTGGCCGCGTGTATACGGGTGGAGCTACCAGGTTGTCCTGGAAACTGTCGCTCAGGGCAGAGGTCTCGTCATTCAACACGCCCGGAATCAAACGAATAACGGCATCTGCTACCACAGCTGCTGCCAGCTCTCCGCCTGAAAGCACATAGTCGCCAATGCTCACTTCGCGGGTAATGAAGTGCTCCCTTACCCGTTCGTCTACGCCTTTGTAATGGCCGCAGAGAATGATGATATTGTTGAGCATGGAGAATTGATTAGCCATTTTCTGGTTGAAAAGCTCACCGTCCGGGCTCATGTAGATGATTTCGTCATAGTCTCGCCCGGCCTTGAGCGCTTTCAGGATGCGGTCTATGGGCTCGATCATCAGCACCATGCCGGCGCCGCCTCCATAGGCATAGTCGTCCACCTGTTTGTGTTTGTTGGTGGCATAGTCGCGCAGGTCGTGTACCACTACTTCTGCAAGGTTCTTTTCTTGTGCTCTTTTAAGGATAGAATGCTGAAAGGGGCTTTCGATCAGCCGCGGAAGACAGGTGATAATATCGATTCTCATGAGAGGTAAATGTCTAGGAGTCCTTCAGGAAGGTTCACGTGGAGGATGGCGTTTTGCCTGTCTGCGTTCAGCACGATTTCGTCGGACACAGGAATAAGCACCTCTACTCCCTTGTATTCCATGGCGATGAGGTCCTGGTGGCCATTCAAAAAAACTTCTTTCACCCGGCCCAGTTCTCCCAGGGTTTTGTCGTGTACGGCAAAGTTGATGATTTCGTGGTAGTAAAACTGGCCCTCCGAAAGCCTGGGCAGTAAATCAAGCGGCAAGTAAAGGCGTTTATTGCGCAATTCATTTGCTTGCTCTACGGTGTCGATGTCTTCAAACTTGATCACCGGGCCTTTGCCACTCAATCGAAGGCGATTAATAAAAAATGGAACCAGGTTGTCGCCATGAGCCACAAACACTGATTCCATTTCGCTGTATTCTTCGGGGTTGTCAACGTCCAGCAATACCTGAACTTCCCCCTTCGTTCCGTGAGGCTTGATGATATATCCCAGCTCGAAGCAATCGCCAAGCTTCATGCGAACGATCTATTTTTTTTCTTCTTCAGAAGCTTCTTCCTTAGC
>CAYUJK010000161.1:5434-6756 GCA_964444895.1 uncultured Roseivirgaceae bacterium | reverse complement strand
TTCTTGGCTTCATCAGCCTTTTTCTTGGTCAACGAGTCAACATGGCCTTGAATTTTGGCGTCTTTCTCTTTTTTCCAGTCTTCGTATTTTTTGTCAGCTTCTTCCTGGGTAATGGCGCCTTTCAGCACGCCTACTTGCAGGTGTTTTCTGAGCATTATACCGTGGTGTGAGAGAAGTCTCCTTACGGTATCTGTAGGGAGTGCCCCTTTCATTACCCACTCAAACGCTTTCTCGTCATTGATTTCGAGTGTTGCAGGAGTGGTGTTGGGGTTGTAAATCCCCAGGTTTTCAATGTACCGGCCATCACGTGGCGCCCTGGCGTCTGCTACAACTACATTGTAAATTGCCAGCTTTTTGCGTCCCCGACGCGTTAATCTAATTCTTACTGCCATTTTTAATTTTGGTTTTTATGCTTAAGGATCTCGTCCTTTTTTAAAATGAGGTGCAAAGATAGCAGGATTTTTCGAATTGAGGAATGTTTCGCTGCAATTTGACGGGGCGTAAACTTTTCAAAACGAACGATTTGATGCCTGGAAAAGAGCAGAGCCCGGAATTCTGAACTTCGCCTGAATTCCGGGCTCGAAAAATTACCCCTAAAAAGAAGATATATTTAAACCTCAAGGCACTTCTGTAGCATTGTTGATAATGGGCCACACGCCGGCAGCAGGGTAGCTTACCCCTTTATTATCGCCTCTCTCCGTATCGTCGCCAAAGTAGTACACCGGCCATCCTTTGAACGTGAGTTGCGGCTCACCAAACACGTCGATCTCACCAAAATCTTCGGCATTCAAGGCGCTTGGAAGGCTTTCGATGTCTACGTGGAAAATGGGCCAGGTAGCATTGTTGCTGAAGTCTTCTTCGGTATAGTTGTTGGTGTTTTCTTCGTCATTTGTGAAAATATACAGCGTGCGCCCATAGCCATCGGTAAAGTATTTCGTCACGCCGTCGCCCTCTTCATAGTCGCTGGTGTAGTTTTTTCCGTCATGGCCCACAAGCTGCGCATCGGCGATCATTATGCCGTAGTCAGGCTTGGCTACGTACCAAATGTTGCCTACGCCGTCGCCATTTACCTCTCCTTCGCCATCAGGAGCGTAGTAGTATAGCGGCCAGCCTTTATAGGTGGTTTGGGCATTCGCTCCTTCGCCGATAGTGCCGAAATCGCCCATGTCCAGGCTGCTGCCGGCTTCCAGCACCACCGATCCGGCATTGAAAATAGGCCAAGACACCAGGCAGCCGTCGTTGCAGTGCCTTGTGCCGTCGGCATCGTTGGTAAAGAAATACAAGGGGTAGCCGTCAGCGTCTGTGAGGATGCTGCCAAAGGT
>CAYUJK010000161.1:0-5334 GCA_964444895.1 uncultured Roseivirgaceae bacterium | reverse complement strand
TTGGCGTCTACCAGGATGTTGCCGAGGCTGCTGGATGCCAGGCGTACATTGCTTTCGTCAGCAGGTGTTCCTTCTTCATCATCTTTGCAAGATTGGAAGGCGATTGACAAAACCGCCAATAAGAATACAGCGGCAAAGGCTCTTAAACTGGATTTGATTAATGTGTTCATCATTTAAGTTTGTTTTAGGTGAATTAAAATGTTGGGGAATGGGAATATTCCTTTTTGGCTCACCTTACAACGGGCCTTTACAGAGGGTTGCTTTTATTCGGGGATGCTTCGCGGATAATGCCGAATTGCCTTGACCACGACATTTTGATGATGAAAAAAGGGTGATTGAGACAGGATTTTGTCAATGTTGAAAAAGCCGGTCAACACTAAATTTGCGGGAGCTTTTCAATGACTATTGACCACTTACCTTCTGTGTATAATGGAGTCAACACTATTCTGCAAATAAAGATGTGGCTGGCTAAAACAATTCGTACTCCAGCAGACGGCATTCTATGCGACCATTGAAAAAAATCTGCCGGCTGGCCGTTTTTAACCCTACTCTTTTAGCAGCTTGGAGATTTCCCGTAAAAACGTAGCCTGTTTTGCCTGGGCATTTTTGCTTGAAAAAATCTCCGATATCCTGGTATTGTGCTTCCAGGTCTTTGTCCATGCCGAGCCGCTCGCCGTATTCCGGGTTAACCATTACGACGCCGTTGCCTGAAGGGATAAACGTGTCCCGGAAGTCGCACACCTTAAAGCTGATCAGGTGGTCTACCCGGGCTTTTTTGGCGTTGGTCATCGCGGCTTCTACCGCCTTTCGGTCGATGTCCGTGGCGATGATTTTGAAGGGCAATTCCCGGGCCACTCCTCCACTGTATTTGGCTTTGATGTTTTCGAATGCCAGCCGGTCAAAGTTTACTGTTTTCTGAAAACAGTAATGCCGCTTTAGTTCGCCCGGATACCTGCCGGTAGCCAGCAGGGCTGCTTCAATGGCCAGCGTGCCGCTGCCACACATGGGGTTTATGAAATGCGAGTTTTTGTCCCAACGGCTGGATTCAATGAGGGCTGCGGCGAGGTTTTCCTGCATGGGCGCTCCGGTTGTTTCCTGCCGGTAGCCGCGTTTGGTCAGCGTTTCTCCGGAGGTGTCGAGGTATATTTCGGCCTGTTTTTCAAACCAATAGAGAAACAAGACAATATCATCTTTCTTTGGGCCGCTGTCCGGTCTTTGCCGGTACAGGTCCATGAAGCGATCGGCAATGGCATCTTTCAGACGCAGGTTGGCAAAGCGGGTGTCTTTTACAAAATGGTTTTTCACAAAAGAATCAATGCTGAGGTAAGAGCCCCTGTAGAGCAGGTTTTCCCAGGGGTAGTTCCTGGCTTTTTTGTAGAGGTGGTCGGGGTGCGTGGCGCCGGTGGTAAACAGGTGATACAACACCCTGTTGGCAGTCCGCAGTGTGTAGTTGAGCAGGTAGGTGTCCTTTAGTGTCCCTTCTGTTTCCAGCGATTTATCTTTCTTGTTCCGCACCGCAAAACCGAGGCGGGTCACTTCTTTTTCGAGAACATCGGTCAGGCCTGGCGCGCACGTGATGACGATTTTTTGAGTTTCCACAGTATTGTTGAAAATAGACGACAAAGAAAAGGGAATTTCGTGGAGAAAAAATGAAACCGATGTTGAAATTACGGGGCTTTCAGGATTTTCGAGTTCGCCCCGCCTGCTTTTTGGCAGGCTTGGAATAGTTTTCCCTGATCATTTTTTTATACCATTTCCGGGCGTTTTCCAGCTCGTTGAACATCATCACTTCCAGCACATTTTCTTTCCGGATGTAGTTGCTTCGGGTGTAGTTTTCCACGGCTGATAACCCAAATAATTTTTCAGGAATCACAAATCCAAGGTGTCGTACACCATACTTGTAAACTACAGGATTCCACTCTTCGCTTGCCCAAAGGGTGTCATCAGGCGACTGAATTGTATGGTCTTTGGTGTCGGCTATCCATACTATTTCAGTATCATGAAGCTTGCTCTTATCGGCTATAAATCCGGCGCCCTTCATCAAAAAGCCGCGAAATTGCTCGCTGGTCATGTATCCATGGTAATGGGCAATGATAGCAGGGATGCTCTCGTCATACTCAATCGTTCCGTAGGGTTCGTTTAAGAGGATCATAAAGGTGAGCACAAAATGATGTGCAATTATTTCAAGCCAGGTAGTCATAAAGTTCCAAAAAAATATCCAGTATGTAAACCCTTTTTAGCAGAAATAAAGCACTCGTTTTTTTGCGTCAGCCGTTCAGGAAGTCTTTTAGGTCTTCGGGTTGGTTTCCTATGGAAATGGCCTTCTTTTCGCGCTCTACTATTTTCAGCAGCCGCTCCGGGATATCCACGGTAGTTCGGATCACAGGTTCTACGATGTCGCCAAACTTTGCCGGACTCGCCGTAGCCAGAAATACGCCCACCGGATTGCCCTTTATCGATTTGAGGGTGTCGCGCAAACCCGCGTAGCCAATGGCGCTGTGCGGACACAGCAGGTAGTCGTATTTTTCGTACACTTCCCTGATTATTTGGGTGGTTTGTTCGTCGGTATATACCGCACCCGTGATATGCTGGCTCATCTCCTTGTGGCTGCCTTTGTAGATTTCCAGTATCCTCGGAAAATTGCTGGGATTGCCTACGTCCATGGCATTGCTGAGGGTACGAATGGAAGGGCGCGGATCGAATTTTGCCGTTTTCAGGTATTGCGGCACAATGTCATTGGCATTGGTAGCAGCTACAAACCTCTTCACGGGGAGGCCCATTTTCCATGCCAGCACTCCTGCACACAGGTTGCCAAAGTTGCCGCTGGGAGTGCAGAACACGATTTCCCCGGGGTATTCTTCCAACAGGCTATAGGCATAAAAGTAATAAAATGACTGCGGTAAAAGCCGGGCAATATTGATGGAATTGGCCGAGGAAAGCGTCATTTTTTGTTTCAGGTCCGCATCGAGAAAGGCTTCCTTCACCATGCGCTGGCAGTCGTCAAATGTGCCATCTACTTCCAGTGCGGTCACGTTTTGGCCGATTGTCGTGAGCTGCTGCTCCTGGATTTTCGATACTTTGCCCTTGGGGTACAGCAGCGTCACTTTTATCCGGTCCACTCCTAAAAATCCCTGCGCTACGGCGCTTCCCGTATCGCCGGAGGTGGCCACCAGGATATTCACCTCGTGCTCGTCTTCTTTCAGGAAATGCCCCATTATCCGGGCCATAAAGCGCGCGCCAAAATCTTTGAATGCAAGCGTGGGGCCGTGGAAAGTCTCCAATACATACATGTTATCGTGAATGTTCACCACGGGTATGTCAAAATCAAAAGCCGAGTGAACGATGCGTCGCAGCTCTTCGGGATCGATTTCGTCTTCAATAAACTTCGACGCCACCTCAAAAGCGATGTCGTGGAAGGTCATTTCGGAGAGCCTTTCAAAAAAATCTTTTTTTAATGAAGGGATTTTTTTCGGCATGAACAGCCCGTTGTCATCAGGAAGTCCTTTTAATACGGCCTCTTTAAAACTTATATCGGCTACGTGTCCTTTTGTACTGTAGTATTGCATAAATCTATCATCAAGCAAATAAAGCAAGTCCATGATGGCCCGGCATCGATTCTCACCAGTGTATTGCGTAGTTTGCCCGGGTCATCGATTGTCAGAACGGTGCTCAGGAAATCTACGATGGGGCGGTGCAGCCGGCGGCCAAATTCCGCGGCAAATTTATAAGTTTCCCATTGCTTCAGCGCGATTTAATTTTTTTAAATCGTCTTTCCGTTCTAATTTTTTCGTTGTTATGTTTGTCGGGCCCTTATCAAACCCACCTTATTGAAGGTATTAACACCAGTTTCCGTGGGTGAAATTGCACTATGATCCAACTAAAAAACCCGGTAAGAATTGTTACGGCTGCTTCGTTGTTTGACGGCCATGACGTATCCATCAACATTATGCGCCGCATCATGCAATCGCTCGGCGCCGAAGTAGTCCATCTTGGTCACAACCGCTCGGTAAGTGAGATCGTCGACTGCGCTGTTCAGGAAGACGTTCAGTCCATTGCCATCACTTCTTACCAGGGAGGGCACGTGGAATATTTTAAATACATGCACGACTTGCTGAAGGAAAAGGGCGCCGGTCATATCAGGATCTTTGGTGGCGGCGGTGGCACCATCCTTCCGGAGGAGATAGACGAACTGCATCAATATGGTATTGCGGGCATCTACTCACCAGACGACGGCCGAAAGCTGGGACTGCAGGGAATGATTGCTGAAGTACTTAAAAAGAGTGATTTCCCCCTGAACTGGGATGAGGGGTATGGCGCTGGTGAATTTTCACCGGAGAATCAAAAAAGAATAGCCCGCCTGATTACCCTGGCAGAAAACCACCCGGAGCAATTTGATAAAACTTTTAACCAGATAATGCGGAATAAGACTTCGGCGTCGCCGGTATTGGGGATCACGGGTACGGGTGGGGCTGGCAAGTCCTCGCTGGTAGATGAGCTGGTGAGGCGGTTTCGGGCAGAATATCCACAAAAAACCATCGCCATTATTTCTGTGGACCCTTCGCGGAGAAAGTCAGGAGGCGCCCTGCTTGGCGACCGTATCAGGATGAATGCCATTGACTCCCCGAAAATATACATGCGCTCGCTGGCCACGCGGCAGTCGCACCTGGCGCTCTCCAAGCACATCGATAAGGCCCTTGATGTGGTGAAAGCCGCAGGCTTTGACCTGGTGATCCTTGAGAGTTCGGGCATTGGTCAATCCGATACAGAGATCACCGACGTAGCAGACCATGCGCTGTACGTGATGACGCCTGAATACGGCGCAGCCTCGCAGTTGGAAAAAATCGATATGATCGATTTTGCGGATTTTATTGCCATCAACAAGTTCGATAAAAAAGGTGCCGAAGATGCCCTGCGAGACGTGCGCAAACAGTATAAACGAAACCGCCAGCTTTGGGAAACTGCCGATGATGATTTGCCCGTTTTTGGCACAATGGCCTCGCAGTTCAACGACCTCGGCATGGACCTGCTTTACGAGGCAATCAACAGTAAACTATTGCGGAGCAGTGAAGGCACACCTGTGAAGCGAACAGCCGCGGAACCCAATTTTATTATTCCTCCTTCGCGCGTGCGATACCTGGCAGAAATAGCCGAAACCATCCGGGACTATAATAGGAATGCAGAAGCCGCCGCCGGGAAGGCGGGTCAGCTTTATGCGCTTCATGTTTCTTCGGACATAGCCAGGGAGCTTGGAGATGCAGCACTTGTCGACAAGCTGGAAGCTACCGCAAAAAGCCTGGAAGCGCAGTGCGACCCCGGCCATTTGGAGATGTTGAA
>CAYUJK010000160.1:0-8217 GCA_964444895.1 uncultured Roseivirgaceae bacterium | reverse complement strand
TGTTCACTTACTTTATACAATGTGCTTCCTACATCCTGTTAGAAATTGTACATATGTATGTATATACTTTAATAGTTTCTGATTTCTGTCAAGTTTCAATGTGCTGAAGGGGACAAGGATTTGATTATCTCTTTCTTTAATCTACGGTTCACTAAATAATTTAAAGAACAAATGGGTCCATGAGAATGATTTGGGTGCTATTCCCGACGATTACCTGTGTGTTTATATCATTTTCGTGGGATAGCAGGCAGTGCGATGGGCATCCTGTTCGAAAATTTAAGAAAGTGTCCGTTTTTGCATATTAAATGAGACCTCCCTACAAATACCCTTTAAAGTAATAATATAGTATATGCGATATTCTCATGATGATGGCAACACGATTACAGATTTTCTGGTGATAGCCGTTTCAGAATGATTTCTGTTACCTATAAAACTATGTGATGCAGAGTTATTGGGCGTAGAAGTGCATGAATTCCGAAGAAACATAATTATGGATATGGTTTGGTGAGGACGCTCGAGGATACCATTAGATTCCAGGCTGTTTGTTATGCAAACTTTATTATGTGTGATCATTGTATCAATTTGACTTGACCCTGACATCTTGTTATTAGGTTGAGCAAACAGACAGGCTTTTCATGTTTCAGCTCTTCGACATACCAACGCATCGAACTGGATTTTTGTTGATTTCACTTCCGCCAAGTATACAGACTTATGGATATATATAGCCAATAATCAGTTCAGCAATTACATCCCAATAATTCCGCTTATTCAGATTGCCGCAATTAGCTTACGTAAAGAAGAACGCATATGCATAAGTATACGCTATTTCAATGCCGTGATATATTGTTTGAAGTTTGTCCTGTCAAGGATGTGTGGAAATAAATCTCAACTGAAAGGTTGCGCGCTTTTTGCGTGAACACAACAGATGAAATTGTACTAGAAGAAGAATTATTAAATGTATCGGTTTTAAACAGCATTTGTGCGCTAGTCACTATTCAACAGCAGCAAATTTTGAAAAGTAATGCCGAACAAAGCAGGCCCCTCAAATATTGGCGGAATTACAGCTATAGTGTTCATTTACAAACTGAACGGAATCTTGTCCTCCTATAATGCAAGTTAACACGGTAAGATCTAGTTGATTCGGACATGAAAAGACTTACCATTTATAATATAGGTGAATGGGTCTGTGTTGCAAGTAATTCTGAAACAGTATCAGGTACGTTGGACTCCAATAACCAAAGAAACAAGTCGTATTTTTTCGTATTTTTACATTAGATATATACAGCGATACCGGACATTGGTTCTAGGTCCAACTTGTTTCGGATTACACACTAGTAGTGGTTATACTATTCTCTTCACCCAAACTGTGTGGAAAACGTACTACCATTGTTTTAGCTGGCTACTAAAGTTTACGACGCAACTCAGAGGGCAAGATCCAAATATACTAAAACAAGGCTTAACCATATTTCAGAGTAGGTGAATATATTTGTGTTGCGACGAGTCCGAATCGAACGGACAATCTATTTCTTTCGAATGCTCTCCTATTGAGCTTCGTCGCGGGTGGAGCTAGGAATGAATCCTTGGTATCAGTAAGAGGACTGCAGATGTTAGCTTAAGGGAGATGATAGCCGGCCCCTAGACCATGTATGGCTATCACCTTGGCCAGAGCCTCACTAACAAGTGTGCAGTTGATTACGACCCAAGTCATCAAACCCTCGACTTGCGCGAAATTGCACAATCGAACGCCCCTAATTAGAATTTTTTTGAAAGGGCATTTATACTTACCTGATAGTTTCCAATCTAGCGAGAAATATTAGTCACTTTCATAAAGTATTAATCGCTTACATTTAGATCATTTTCCATGTACCTCGTTCCCCATTCGACTTTATAGATCTTTACTTCAACCTGTGAAAAAAAAATAAGCCATTACCTCTCGGCCTCTGAAAATGATCATTTACCTAAACTCCATTAATTCCACCATCCTGGGCCTGTATAAGCAATGATCAAGGCATCGTTTCTATCATGCGTTGCATGACTTACCTGGAAAATCTGCCTCCTGTAATAAGGAAATTATCAAGTAAGGCTTCCATAATGTATTACTTACTTACTTCGACAGTTGCGTAACCTATAAAATGTGAATAATCAAATCACTTTTCCTTAAAATAACATGTTAGATGCTTTAATTATCTTAACCTCCATTTGGTATCGTGTAGTATCAATTGAGAAATAAAGTAAGACTTACCTTCAACTGTAAAACCTTCTGAGCCCCACCTTTGCCTACTTGTACCTATGCTATGATCAAGGTGTTAGACAATCCGCTAATATTATATATAATTTACTCCGGATTAAGGTTGCCCACCGAGGCCTTTGGTTTCAACGAAAGCAATTTTCAACAAGGAAATGCAAAAAATTGCTTAAGCCTTTGGTTGAATCCAAGGCCCAAGACAAGAAATTATCAAGAGATTCCATTCGCTGAGATGAAAATTGTTGAATAGCTGAACGCTCCTTGGGAATATGCCATAATAATAGCATGCAGGGAAGCACGGTGTCACGAAAACTGCAGCCACGACCCATGGAACAGGGACCTTTGTGAATTTGCTCGTCCAATATATATGGTGGCATGGAACAGGTAACGCAAGCATTGCAAGCTGTCAGCTTTTTATATATTTCAGCATAATCGTTGCAAGCCTTTTCCGCTGTTCCAAACGATCGTCCACAACTACCAGATCCACATCGAAAGCAGCGTCGTTTCCAATGGGGACAAGCTGTGATTGAATGTTGGAGTCGCTTCTCACCACGGCTTATTGCAAAGCAACTAAAGCAAAAGCCTTGCTGACATGTTTTTATAATTCGCGTCACGTTACGTTTTATCTTGGCCACTGTATGACTGGCACGGGATCGTTCCTGGCAGATGGTAGTGGTTACTAGTGGGTTTGAAATCACAAATGTTTGTGATCGCCACGCCTCAGATACTAGCTGCTGAGGACGGCAATCCTCCATACACCAATCGCATTTCCCGCAAAAACCCTTCCAGCACACCTCTTCAGGATCCATTATAGAGCTTAAAGTGGCCATTCGGCACCTTCTCGCTGCAAATAGTCGTGACAATTCGCTATTAGATTGAAAAGACTCAGAGCCTAATAGAACGTAGCTATTTGATGGTCTGCCATCTCGGCCACTTCTTCCTGCACCCTGTACATATGAATCAACGTCAAAAGCCCCTTCAACGTGAATAACTGTATGGCACTTCGTATCATGAATACCGTAAGCGAAGGCTGTGGTAGCAACCATTATTGGTTTTTCGGCTCGCTTCCATGATTGTGCTGCTCGAATCCGTTCAATATTCTCGAGTGAACCATGATAGCGTACAACACGACCACGAGTCATTGTATGTTGTTCCAAACCTTCAGCAATTTCCTCTAATTTTTTCATCCCTTTAACGAAGACAATTGTTAGTTCATTTGTTTTTGTTTCAATCAACTTCACGACGTCATTCGTTGAAACATTTCTTCTAGGAATACGAATAACCCTATGGGCAATTTCAGGTCTCACTGTGGGTCCGCGAATGAAGACAAGCCCTGGAGAGAAAAATGACTCTCGAAGTTGCTCCTCTTGAGTCACTTGCAATGTTCCTGTTAATAGCACAAACGGACAAGATAAATAAGAACGCAGTAGTAATGGCAAGGAACTTAAACCAAGGCGAAATCTAGACGTTACAAAGAGGGGAGCTTCATCAAAAATTACTCTTCTAATCAACGAATAATTTGTTTTCAATCTTTTTAAGAAATCTTCATCTCGTGCTTCTTCTGCTGTAATAAGTAGTAGCTTCTTTTCAGCTGCCAGATTTTGAAAAGGAATATTTTGTTTATATACACACCACGCTGACCGATAACAGGGATTGGAGTCTGTGAATTCCTTTAATCTGTGCACAGCATCATCATACACACTTCTTAAAGGATATACGACAATTGTCATCCCTGTACCTTCCTCTACCAGAGACACCAATATTGTTAGCGTTTTACCGGCCCCAGTGGGTAATATACCTGCGATGGATGTATCGTTTTCAAGCATTTTGGAGATAAGAATTCGTTGTGCAGCAGACCGAAATGATTTGAAGCCAAGCTTTTGAATAGCATAAAAAGGAAGATCCATTGCTTCAGCACTATTGTTACGCTCCTGTTCACTTCGGGCCGTTGATATTTTAGCTTCACTAGTATCGATAGAAGGGAAACCAGAATTAGCTACAATATTTATACTTGATATATCCTCAATTGCTCGAAGTCTAAAAGGGTGGTCGTCGATGTCCGCATTATTGGAAGTCGAAAATTCATTCGATGATTCTGAAAGTGAAAGTTCTGAAATAACTTCTGATGAAGGAGAAGTTGATTCTATAGCCATACTAGTCTCGAACAAAGAAACTTCGCTACTGTCAACACTTATATTACAACTTGATTGCTGATCATTTTGTATTTCATAACCTTCTGTCGGAGTCGATGATTCTACGACGACACTAGGGGAGATTCCATCACGTTCAACTACTTCTTCTTCAGCACAAGATTCTTCGGAGCTTTCACTTTCAGAATCATCCAATGAATTTTCGGCCTCCAATCGTGTGGACAAGGCAAGGCACGACCACCACGCTTTTAAACATCGAGTGATTGAGGATATATCAAAAGCACCATTGCCTTTTCCCGAACCCATCAAATCCAATACCCCATAACTTAAACCGGTCTGATAAGAATGACCAAACAATTTATCGAAATCATATTTTGCCAGAAGGTCGTGTTCTCTAGGTACAATGCATCTTCTAAATATTGCTTCTGCACCGTGGCGTAGCCTCTGAAATGTTCCTCCAGGTGATTGGCAACTAAGCTGCCGTTCGATGTACCTTCTCACTTGTTTCTCTGAGCCTTTGACAAAGCAATATCTCTCCCATCTCATTACCTCCTCCTCTTCTTTCTCCAGCCCACGTGCCAATATTGTACAGAAGGGTCGTATGTGTGTCCAATATTGAAGAATATGGCTGAACCAATCTTGTGGAACTACAGCTGGACATACCTTAGCCCGTCCATGTAAAAGAGCAGTCTTTCGGGACTGCCTGACTATCAAAATTAAGTCTTTTCCGAAAACCTGAATTCGAGATGGGAGATCTTCACCATCTCCCATCTTAAAAGTTAACTGCAGATAGTCAGTCGCCCTCGATGTTCCTCCCATAAGGAGATGTAAAAGCGGCAGGGCAAATCTTTCCAAATTTTCACACTTGGCCAGGAACTCTTTTGCCTGACGTTTTTTAACCTTAAGTGATGGCCTTAGGGTGAAAAACTTCCTTGCCAATCTTTCGTTTTGTAAAACGAATGACAAAAATTCATTTGATTCGCATTCATTCAGTTGTTCATTCGTTGAAATATCTGGTAATTCAAATCCCATCGCTAATTTCTTGAGGATTCTCTTTGATTTTCTGTAACAATGCCCAACACAACTAGACAGTATATTTGGGCTTAAATCAACTCCGTCAACAAAAAATTTATTCCCTTCTTCTAAGATGACTCTTCCCATTGTTGGCCTTTCGAATGCACAAATCCCTTTGTGGAGCCTATCTAAACAGCTAAAAGGTGTAGTACTGCCAATTAAACAGGATAAATAACTTACAGACGTAATCTCACTTATTTTGATACAACCTTCATGCCGCAAAGCATCCAGCATGACGCAGCCGCGGCAAAGATATTTTAAACTTGATATTGTTTTTTGTGCGTTCTCTGCAGCTGTAAAACTGTTAGTATTAGAAACAAATAAAGCAACAGCGGGTAAGCACAGGGCTTCTCTATTATATACTGCTTTTATGCCACGATCATGGGATAGCAATTGGAGGATCAATGATAAAATATCATGTGCTTTCTTGGTGCTGCTATTGAAAGTATTTAAGGCTTCAAGCGTATCTTCATCATATATCACATTGCAATGCATACGCATTTCAATGTCGAGCAATTTTATCATGAACGTGATAGCTTGTGCTATTCGTCTAGCGTAGTCTCGCAATGTAGGCTCTGTAATATTTGCAGAATAAAACTTTCGACGTTGATGCCCACACAAGTTATCAGTTTCCTCTCCACGTACACCCCCAAGCACTGGCGCAAGCCCCTCTGAAACAAAGTGAACCTTAGACGAAAACTCATGGAGAAGAGCACACGTCTCAATCTCAAGTTCATTTTGAATGCGTCTCCAAGGATTTTTATTATCTTGCATGCTTTTTCTCAAAGACTTGCGGTGTTCTGAAGAAAACAAGCCACAAAGCTTTTTCGTTAGGGAACCTGTTGCGCCGTTTAGTGTGTTAAGCCCAATCGAATCCTCCACAAGCGGAGGCCGCTCAGACCGGCCAAACGAACGTAAAATTTCATCCAATGTTAAGCTCATTTTTAAGTCATGCAAGATAGATATTACCCAAATAAAAGGAAACAGTCAGAAGAATATAGAATTTAAAAGGTTGTAATGTGTAGTTCTTAAGGAGCTTATGAAAAAAAGTTTTCTGTGAATTAATAACTTGGATAATGGGGTACAATAATCTAAGTTATGTAAGAAACTAACTTATTTGCTCATCTATGGGTGAACCACTGTTTCAATGCAGCTCCTATGGTGCAGATATTACATTTCTGCACTTAAATGTGTCTTGATGCGCAGATCAATACATTCGGTAGTTGTGCAAAATGTTGAAATATTTAGGAGTAACTATATTTCCAGATTAGTGGAGCACCATATTCTCACGTTTGCGATTGGTCCGTTATATTTATACATAAGTAATCAAATAGAAAGTCGGTATACTATCTCCAGTGTTTTTCTACTTATTCAATACCAATCCTTCGAATCTTTTTCTTTTGCAAAATGGATGAAAATATCGCCAATTTCCCGTGAGGCAAACTAGATTGACAACTTACTTTACCTACAGTGGCGTTTCGTTAATTAATAATTTTTCTTAGCTTGGATCATCGAGCTAACAATTCTGCACTTTAACGGTCAGAGTAAATTCAAAGAGAATATTAAAACTAGTGCATAACTGTAAAGGTCTCATTCGTGAAAGTGTTTGCAGGTTTCAATCCGTTTCCTATTTCGTTTGAGTGGTAAATTTCCTTTTATGTTTTAAAAATTTTAATATGCAACTATCTATGGATTATTCTTATCAGGATCTATGTGTACTTTTCCATAAATTCCTACATTCAGTAGCCCACTAACATATGGGACAAAATTTCAATTAGCATCAAAAAGTTATAACCGTCACAGCGACAGCAATTGCGAGCTGAAAATGGATTAGCATCAACTGGTTGTAAAGTTTACGTTGTAACTACGAATGTAAATTCCTGTATACTGTGCAATTCATAGCAGGGGTGCAAAAAAACAAGCTTCGTTCTGGGAAGTTCAGCAGTTTTGTTCTAAAATCTAAATAATTATCAACTAGAATAGCTCTTCAAGTAGCTTTGCTCATATATAATCAAACTGCGTGAGAAATTGATAAAATGCTAATTTCGTGCTAATTTCGTAGCCAGTGCAAAACTTTGACAAAATTTACACGGCATTTCAAGGAATCTTAGTCAAAATGGAAACGCAACATTTGATTAATTTGGATAAGTCAACACCATTATTTCAAAGTATATTTGGCGATGGTAGCAGTTAATTAATTCTTTCTAGTCTTGGAGTTTCGGGCATTTCATTGCACCAAATTTGGAACCATTGTCTTAATCAGATGCATAGCAAATTATCATTGGGCTAGTTAAGTAAAATGTGAAAAAGGCGAAAATAGAATAAAATTTTTATAAATAAGGCTTTTCGATGAAGTTATTTATAAGGCTATAGGGCTATTTTAAAATAAGGCTTTATAGTAATTATAAAAATGCTGTGAAAAACTAGGATGTTATTTAATCTTCATCAAAGTTGAAGCCAATCGTATATGATATAAGGGTATGAAGTTAGACTAATAAATAAATAAAACGGTGGAAGTTGGACCGTGTTACATAGGGTTATCAACTCATCATATATATTCCTAGGGTTAGAGGACACCAGATAGGGTTAACGAAAGAAAGAGAAGGGGAATACCGGGTACTCAACAGTAATTACCAAAACTTGCACATTTGTCCCGTCCGTAGGAAAGAAAGAGAAGAAGGGCTAGGGTTGGTAGACCCAGCTCGCTCTGCGAGGGCAGTGCTTCCCTGCAACTGCCCTAAAATGCTC
>CAYUJK010000159.1:6560-8247 GCA_964444895.1 uncultured Roseivirgaceae bacterium | reverse complement strand
GAAACGGCCCATGAGTGGCAGAGCTGGCGACGTAGCCTTTATCAGTTTGCACCTTTATTATTCCAAAACTAAACAAAATACCCTGTCATGAAGAATCACTCTTACATCATAATTTGCTTTTTTGTCCTTTACAGCTCATTGGCGTTTGCTCAATCCAGTGAACCACCGACAATCATTGAAGATTTCAAACCCTCTACTTTAAATCAGCCGGGGCAGGAGTACCCCCAAGTGAATTCGCAGGGTTATGCCCGGTTCAGGATTCACGCGCCCGGAGCGGATAGCGTACGGGTTAGCCTGGGACTCGGCGGAAGAGGTGGAACTGTGCTCACCAAAACAGAAGATGGCCACTGGATGGGAACAACCGAAGGCCCAATGGACGAAGGCTTTCACTACTACAATGTCAATATAGACGGTGGAAAATTTAACGATCCCGGCACACTGAATTTCTACGGTTCTGTAAGGTGGGAAAGCGGTATCGAGATCCCCGCCCACGACCAGGATTTTTACGCGCTAAAAGATGTACCTCACGGTCATGTACACCAAATACTGTTTCCATCGCCAAGTACGGGCACCTCGCGGAGAGCATTCGTTTATACCCCTCCGGGATATGAAAAAGATCAGTCCAAAAGATATCCCGTCCTGTACCTGCAGCATGGCTGGGGTGAAGACGAAACAGCCTGGACCAACCAGGGACGCGCGAACCTGATCATGGATAATTTGATCGCCGAAGGAAAAACAAAGCCCTTTTTGATCGTGATGACGTATGGCATGACCAATGAGATCAAATTTGGAGGCCTGCGAAATTTTGACATTAAACCTTTTCAAACGGTGCTTCTGGATGAGCTGATGCCCTATGTGGATGCCGAGTTTCGCACCCTCACTGGCCCGTCTAATCGCGCCATGGCAGGCCTTTCGATGGGCGGCATGGAAACACGTACCATTACCCTGGCTAATCCTGGTGTTTTTTCACATGTGGCATTGTTAAGTGGAGGCAGCATTAGCCTGGAAGACCTGGAAAAATCACCTGATTTTAAAAAGAATGTGAAGCTGTTGTTTGTCAGCTATGGCAGCCGCGAGTTGGAAAACCCCAGAAGAGGCCCATGGGGGGATCCCAAAGAGAATACGGAAGCAGTGAAAAAAGCCGGCATGAACACGCATTTCTACGTCTCGCCGGAAACGGCTCATGAGTTCCAGTCATGGCGCCGCAGCCTTTATCAGCTTGCACCCTTGCTGTTTCAGGAGTAGTTAAAGGAGACTATCATAATTATCCAAAATCTACACGGTACTTATCGTTTTTGAGCAGGCCCTCCGGCGAGTCGTCGGAGGGCGAAATAGCAGTTTGATTTAGTTCCATTCTTAATAAAACGTAAAGAATCTCCATGAGAATAAAATTATTCATGATTGCAGCTTTGTCGCTGTTGGGAGGTGAAGCCGTATTTTCACAAGCAAATAAGGTTGACATAGTTGAAGATTTCAAACCATCCTCCGTCAATCAGCCGGGAAAGGAATACCCACAGGTAAATTCCGAAAGACGCGTGCGCGTTCGGATAGAAGCGCCCGAAGCCAAGAAAGTTCAGCTGGATATCGGTGGGGTAAAATACGACCTCAACCGGGATGCAGAAGGTTTTTGGACCGGAGAATCTGCTCCCCAGGATGAAGGCTTTCATTACTATCAGTTGAATATCGA
>CAYUJK010000159.1:5265-6460 GCA_964444895.1 uncultured Roseivirgaceae bacterium | reverse complement strand
ACGAAGTGATCCCCATGATCGATGCTGAATACCGCACCATCGCCGACAGGGATCACAGGGCAATTGCAGGTCTATCCATGGGTGCAAATCAAACCATGAGAATTATTATGAATAACCTGGATGTATTCTCGCACTATGGCGGGTTCAGTGGCACCTCCAATTACCCGAGCAGCGATGAGATCAACACGACGACTTTCCTGGATGGAAAGTTCAGCGATGGTGCAGCAATTAACGATCAGCTACGCCTGTTCTGGCTGGGTTTGGGGACTAAAGAACCCGACCCGTTTCCAGGATCCATTGGGGCATTCACAAGCATGCTGAAAAAGCAGGGCATCGAGTATGTATACTACGAATCACCTGAAACAGCTCATGAGTGGCTCACATGGAGAAGGTGCCTGCACCAATACGCGCAATTGTTGTTTAAATAGAAAACCGCTGCTTTCGATAGTAGAAGATTATGAAGAAGGTATCAAAAAGAAATTACTTTGTTTTAAAGAGCCTGGGAGTTTTTTTGTTTCTGTGTTCGTTTGGATTGGCCAACGCACAGTTGATTGATGACTCTATTCCGGCGCCTACCAATAATGATCCGAACCAATGTCCGTGCATCATGCCCGACAACAGCGTGGTGTTTCAGGTGAAAGCACCCCATGCACAAAAACTCCAGATCGATTTGGGAAAAAAGTATGATATGGAGAAAGATGCAAATGGCGTTTGGACGGTGCGTACTGAGCCAATTGACCCCGGTTTTCATTATTACTTCCTGGTAATAGATGAGGTGCCCGTTGCCGATCCTGCGAGCGTGTCATTCTATGGAACGGGAAAAATGACGAGTGCCATTGATATCCCCGAAGACGGGGTCGATTTTTATACGGTGAGGGATGTTCCTCACGGGGCGATGAGTTCTAAATACTATTATTCTAATGTGACCCAAAGCTGGAGGCGACTTTATGTGTATACACCTCCGGGCTACGACAAAAACGCAGGGAAAAGATACCCAGTGATGTATGTTCAGCATGGTGGTGGCGAAGACGAGACGGGTTGGGTAGAACAGGGCAAAACCGACGTTATCCTGGATAACCTGATTGCCGAGGGAAAGGCCAGCCCCATGATTGTAGTAATCGCCAACGGAAATATCAGAACGGGATTTGGCGGGTACAGCAGTGAAGGAATGGTGGGGTTCAAGAAGGAAATGACG
>CAYUJK010000159.1:0-5165 GCA_964444895.1 uncultured Roseivirgaceae bacterium | reverse complement strand
GGGATTTGGCGGGTACAGCAGTGAAGGAATGGTGGGGTTCAAGAAGGAAATGACGGAAAACATTGTTCCCTTTATCGATGATAACTACCGGACGCTCACAGACCCACAAAATCGAGCTATATGCGGGCTATCCATGGGAGGCGGACAATCATTCTATGTGGGATTGGAAAGTCTTGAACACTTTAGCTCGGTGGGTATATTCAGCTCAGGTATCTTCGGGGGGATCCGAAACCCTTCCGGTAGCACCTTTGACGCCGAGAAAGAAATTCCCGGATTGTTATCCCGGTCAGATGAATTCAACAAAAAGCTCGATTTGTTCTACATCTCCTGTGGAGAAGGGGATATGAGGATTGAATATACAAAGAAGGCAGTTGCCGTCATGAGAGAAAGCGGGTTGAATGTTGAGTTCAACACATTCCCGGGTGATCACGAGTGGCAGGTTTGGAGAAAATCGCTGCATGATTTTGCCTCCAGGGTTTTTAAATAAAAAATAGCATTATATGAATACACTTAGACGTTTTGGTTTGCATGATGGTCAAATAAAAAGGACGTTTCGACCCTTAGTTTACGTGGCTTTCCTGGTGCTGCTGATGCCGGGTTATTCGTGGAGTCAGCAGGCAAATGTTAACCTCGACTACAACCCGCAAAAAGACACAGAAGGACTTATTCCCTTCAGTGCCCCGTTGAATTCGCCCGAGGTACACGATGACGGTACCGTTACCTTTCGGTTAAAAGCGCCCGATGCCACGAAAGTGGAATTACCCCCTGGGGCTATTCATACCGCCCTTGGCAAAGGACGCGAGCCAATCCCGTTCACGAAAGGGGAGGACGGTATCTGGACATTGACCATAGGCCCGCTTAAGCCCGATATGTACGCCTATCATCTAAGGGTTGACGGGGTGCAGATGGCCGATCCAAACAACACGTATGCCGCATTTACGGCCATGCCACCCTACAGTCAGCTGGTGGTGCACGGTAGTGGTCCGGCTTATTACGACGCACAGAAGGTTCCTCACGGAAACGTTACCCGGCACGTTTATCATTCGGAAGTGACGAAAGGCGAACGGGAACTGTACGTGTACACCCCTCCCGGGTATGACCCGAAAAGGGAGTATCCGGTTCTGTACTTGCTCGGCGGAAGCGGCGAGCTCCCTTCGAATTGGGTGTATGACGGCAGGGTGAATTTTATCATGGATAACCTCCTGGCCGAGGGGAAGGCCGCGCCGATGATTATCGCCATTCCTAACAACCAGGTCATCCACCGGAATCACCCCAATCACGCTGAATTAACCTTTGACATTTTCGAAAGGGAATTGCGGGAGCACGTGATTCCATTGGTCGATAAATCGTACAACACTATTCAATCACCCAAAGGTAGGGCCATTTCAGGCTTGTCAATGGGTGGGCGCCACAGCCTGTTTATTGGCTTCCGTTCGCTGGATCTGTTTGCCAATTTTGGCATCCTCAGCGCCGGTGATGAGAATCCCGAAACCACGTTGAAGCACTTTTTAACGGACCCGAAAGTGAATGAAAAAGTTGACTATCTTTTTGTGGGGCAAGGCACCCTGGAAGCCCAAAGCTTTTTCAACCGCCGTTGCCAGGCGTTGCATGATGCGCTGAACAATCACCAGATAAAACATGAATACTATATAGGCGGGCATGGTAGCCACGACTGGTCTACCTGGCGACACCTTTTATACTATAGGTTTTTACCTAACCTTTGGAAAGAGTGATAGTCACCGGACGACTAAGGCATTGATAATCATCATTATTTGAATAAATAATATTGTAGAAACAGGGTAATCATAAAAATAATTAAGATGACGCGATTAAACGTATTACTGGTAGCAATACCACTGCTTTTTGCGAGTGCATGTTCAAACCTTCAACCCGGCCAGGTAAAGGTGGAGGGAGGAATTGTGCAGGGCACCGTAACTGAAGATTTGACCATTTTCAAGGGCATACCATTCGCTGCGCCGCCTGTGGGCGATTTGCGCTGGAAGGCGCCACAGCCTGTGGAAAAATGGGAAGGCGTAAAGCAAACCACGGAATATGCGCCGGCACCCTGGCAGGGAGGAAATCCCCCTTCGGGAAAGAGCGAAGACTGTCTGTACCTGAATGTATGGACGCCGGCAAAATCAGCTGATGAAAAGATCCCCGTCCTGGTATGGATTTACGGCGGCGGGTTTAGCTTTGGGTCAACCTCCGAACCCGTGCACAACGGAGAACACCTGGCGCGAAAAGGAGTGGTGCTGGTGAGCATTGCCTACCGCGTAAATCAGGTTGGGTTTTTAGCACATCCCGAATTGAGCGCCGAAAACCCGGATAACGTCTCCGGAAATTATGGGCTGCTCGATATGATCGCCGGTTTAAAATGGATACAGGACAACATTGCCGCTTTCGGAGGCGACCCGGACAAAGTCACCATTTTTGGCGAGTCGGCCGGCGGCATTGCCGTGAGCATGTTATGTGCATCGCCGCTGGCGAAGGGCTTGTTTCACGGGGCTATTTCGCAGAGCGGCGGCTCTTTTGGCCCCACACGTCCTACCACCTATCCCGGAGAAAACATGAAAACCCTCGCCCAGGCGGAGGCCGATGGTGAGTCTTATCTGAAGCTGGCGGGTGTTTCGTCCATTGCAGCGCTTAGGAAATTACCTGCCGACTCGCTTCCGGGCGGCTGGGGAATGGGCAGCGCCTGGCCCATAGTGGACGGACACGTGATTCCCGGTGATCAATATGAGCTCTATGAAGCAGGAAAATATAATGATACGCCCATCCTGGTTGGGTATAACTCTGACGAAGGCTTGAGCTTCACCAGAACCAAGGATCCAAATGAATTCATCGCCGGTGTGAAGGAACGCTATGGGCCTTTTGCCGATGACCTGGTGAAGGCATATCCCGTGGGAGAGAATACCGTTCCGAAAACCGCGCGCGACCTGGCCCGTGATGCCGCCTTTGGCTGGCAGACCTGGAGCTGGGCAAGGCTCCAGGCCAAAACAGGGGAGTCAAAAGCCTACCTTTACTATTTTGATCAGCACCCCGATTATTCAAATGATTCCCTCCGTTTTGACCATGGTTCGCCCCACGGCGTGGATGTGGCTTATGTTTTTCAACACCTCAACCCCGCGGATCCGGAGACTTCACCGTCTGATCTCGAAATCTCGGAAGCGATGGCAACCTATTGGACCAATTTCGCCAAATACGGCGACCCGAATGGCGAGGGCGTGCCCGAGTGGCCGGCATTTAGCGATACCAACCCGGAAGTGATGCATTTTCGCCAAAAGCCGCAAATTGGCCCGGTTCCAAGCGCCGAATCGCTGGAAGTGCTGGATGCTTATTTCAAATGGAGAAGGACGCCTGAAGGCAAGGAATGGGCGAAGTAGAAATGAAATTTTACGCAGATGAAGCGATATTGTATAGTACTAGCGTCGATTTAACCATAGACTTACGAATGGTTTTGAGGGAAGCGATGCATCCCGCTAAAAACAATTAAATATGAAATCGGCACGCAGAACTTCGGCTGAAAGGCTAAAAGTTTTTCCAAATCGGTAAACAAGTAATTTTTTAATAAAATGGTAGTATAGGTGGGCTGTTCGTATTTCATAAACCTTATTGTTACAAATATTGAAAATATTTCAATTTGGATTGAGTTTTTTTAGGCAATACTAAGGGTCGGGACACTCTTTTAGCGTCGTTATATGGAATCTTGGAACATTAAATTCCAAATATCACGGTGGACATACCTTGTCAGTGTAGCGAAATGATCTTTATCGTATGGTGCAATAGGTATTTGGGGAGAGATGCTTTTCGTTCGTCTATTGTTTGGATGGGGTGTGTTATCAGGATTACCTAAGCGAGGTGTTTTCTCGTTCAAATGAGGCTTTTAGAATAAGTTTCACCATAAAATAGTACAACTATGAACACTCCAAAACTAGTAATGATGCTCGTTGTATTAGGGTTGATCCCGATACAGCTGTTTTCATGGCAGGGAATGCCAACACCCCCTTTACATGTTGAAGGACGCTTTCTGAAAGATCCCAGTGGCAAGAATGTCTTGCTTCATGGATGGATGCAGCCTACGGAAACCTGGTTTAACGGAGGGGGGAACCGGTACAGCAATCCCACCGACTGGACTAACCCGGGCAACGTCGCCGGTATGTTGAATTTCTTGAATGACGCGGCAACCGTCATGAGCGATCCCAGTCCAAAATACGGACGGAGCCATGGATGGTATGCCAGCTTCGTGCGTGTCAATACCGATGCGATTGGTGGCTGGACACAGGAGAACGGGCTGGTTAGTCAAGCACAGTTTAACGGCTGGATAAACAATTTTCTCGTTCCCTATGCCAACCATCTCCGGTCGCGCGGCCTTTACCTGGTGCTTTGCGCGACGGGCCCAATGATGACACCCAATAACGGCGCACAAAACGCAGGTATTGTAGAACAGCAACGGCTCCGCACCTTCTGGAGTACCGTGGCCAACGCTCCCGGCATCAAAAACGCCGACAACGTTATGTTTGAGCTTATGAATGAGCCGGTTCAAATTGAGTCCTCTCCAGGCAACGGCAACTGGGGTAGTGGTAGCGGCCCGTACTTTCAGGCTTTCAGAAACTGGATTCAGCCCATCATAAATGATGTTAGGAACACGGGTGCGAACAATGTGATCTGGGTTCCATGCCTTGGCTGGCAGGGAGAGCCCCATGGCTGGGCCCAATATCCTTTCACCGGAACAAATATCGGTGTGGCAGCCCATTACTACCCCGCGTATGGCGGTGTATACGACAACCCCACTGCAGTGCAGAACTTGTGGAACTCAAACTACAAACCTGCAGCAGATCTTTGGCCGATGATGATTACGGAATGCTATTGGTTTCCTGGTGGCACAGGCTATGACGACCTGTTTAACGGTACCACGGCTGGCTTTGGCAACGCGCTAAAAAATGCGATGGATAACCAGGGCAACGTTTCATTTCTCATCGGCTTCCTGGCAGATCATCTTGTTGATCTTTACACTTCAACCCCTGCTAATTGTACGCTGGGGTCGCGCCAGGCCACACAAGCTTATTTTGATTGGCTCCCGACTTACACATGGGCCGCCCCAACTGATGGAAGTTGCGCTCCCACATCAATCACTCCCTACATTCAGGTAAACAACGGCACCTGGC
>CAYUJK010000158.1:6681-8293 GCA_964444895.1 uncultured Roseivirgaceae bacterium | reverse complement strand
TTCTTCAGTCCTTCTTCCTTCGGTAAAAGGCCTCCAACTTCTAACTTCCAACCTCCCCGATAGCACATAACCAAACCGAAATATAGGATACCGAACACTGAATACAATCCTAAATCCGACTGGCTGCTCCACGGCATGCTGATTTTTCGATTTCACTTGGAAGGCGCGAATACCGGTCTGACTTTCTCCGCTTAGGCGGACCGTCTGACCGGGTTGGCCTCCAACTTCCAATCTCCCCTGTATCCTGCTTGCAACCTCAATATCCAATAACCGAAATACAGAATACCGATTGCCGAATATGACCCAAATAACCTGCTTGCAGCCTGCCTGACCGGCAAGCCTAATAACAATAACCAATGACCAAGAATAAGTGGCGATGAATAAGCCTGGGAATAGTAGCTCGTGAGAGGTCTCTTTTATTAAAAAATAAAAATAATTTATTGGGATAATCATATTTATTGATTAGAGTAATTCATTTGTTAGCGAAATTCCGCTGAGTTTTCGCTGAAAACGTGTCTTAACAAACGTGGCGTATTTTTGCGATAATCTCTATATTTTATTTAATTGGTATAATAAGCTTTAATAAAACTGTTGTTTTTTTGATAATTTGAAAAATATTTGGTCTTTCATGTAAGGTTTGAAAATATTATTCACTTATTTCTTTTATATTAATTTTCTTCTACTTTTACCCTATCTATAATTAATTAAACTTTAACATGTTTGATATGAAGAGGATTCTACTATTAAGTACTGCTCTTTTGATGGGTTTTTACATGCAGGTAATGGCCCAGGAAAGAGCAGTAACAGGAAAGGTAACTTCGGCGGAGGACGGTAGTCCCATCCCCGGGGTGAGTGTTGTGCTGAAAGGCACAGGCACAGGCACCGTCACGGATATAGACGGTAACTATCGAGTGGGCGTACCTGCCGAGGGCGGTGTTCTCCAGTTTTCATTCGTAGGGTTAGTTACACAGGAGATTCAGGTGGGAGCACGTTCTGTATTGGACGTGGCGATGGCCTCAGACGTGAGGCAGCTCTCCGAAGTGGTGGTAACGGCCGTGGGTATTGAGCGGGAAAAGAAAGCCCTGGGATATTCCATTGAGAATGTTGAGGGAGAGAAAGTGCAACAAATATCTGAGCCCGATCCCTTGAGAGCACTTCAGGGAAAAGTAGCGGGTGTGAATATTATTTCCAGTAGCGGTTCGCCGGGTAGCTCTACCAGGATTACCATAAGGGGTAATTCTTCCCTTCTGAACGACAACCAGCCACTTTTCGTGGTGGACGGTATACCGTACAACAACGACTTCATTACGTCAGACGGAGTTAACACCAACACCGGTGGACTTACCGGCGGCGGACCGGTCAGTAGCCGTATTGCCGACTTAGACCCCAATAACATTGAGTCAATGACCGTATTAAAAGGGGGCGCTGCTGCGGCTCTTTATGGGTCAAGGGCAGCTAATGGTGTCGTTTTGATCACCACCAAGTCCGGTTCAGGAAGGAGATCTAAGAAAGGACTTGAAATTGTTTTGAACAGTTCTTATGCGATAGAAAAAATTGCTAACCTGCCCAACTACCAAAACACCTACGGTACAGGTGTAAATTTTGGGTACCA
>CAYUJK010000158.1:4017-6581 GCA_964444895.1 uncultured Roseivirgaceae bacterium | reverse complement strand
CTCGGTGGCAGTAACCCTGCGGCCTTTGCCCGGACGCTCTTGATGGGGCGAAACTGGGACATTCATAATCAGCCCTACCAAAACCCTGTGGATAACGGAAGTGAGTTCATGGTGGGTAGAGGCACCGCCAACAACCCCTACTGGTCAGTAGAAAACTCGGGGGTTATTTCTGAAGTAGACCGGTACGTAGCCAGCATGGATTTTGGCTACGATATATTTGACTGGTTGAACGTCTCGTATCGGGTCGGTATCAACTCTTATAGTATGCTTCAAAATGAATTTCAACGACCGAACGGCACCGGTTCTGTAGTAGGTGCATTTTCTGAGTTGAATGCCAGAAATACAGAGATCAATTCCGACCTGCTTTTCACGGTAAACCGAGACCTTACTGAAGACTTGTCCCTGAGGTTTATTTTTGGCCACAATGTGAACCAGCGTACGCAAAATGTTCAGCAAATTAACGGTACCAACTATGTGATTTTCGACATAGATGACATCGACAACATGAATAGCATTGGGCCTGGCGGAGGAAACTACGAGAGAAAGAGGATAGTAGGTTTGTTTGGTGATATTAACCTCGGGTTCCGCGATTATGCATTCATTACCTTTACCGGCAGGAACGACTGGAGCTCCACCCTTCCCTGGGATGGCAGAAGCTTCTTCTACCCTGCACTTACAGGATCACTGGTATTGTCCGACATGCTTGGCCTTGAGAGCAACATCGTCGACCTCTTGAAAATCAGGGGTGGATGGTCCCAGGTGGGTAATGATACTGGTCCCTACTTGCTGAGAGAGGTATTCCTCGTGAATGATTCCGAAGGAGATGTAACAACCTCTACTACGTCTCAAAAGCCGGTTAATGGAGTGCCCATGGCGACGCTCACAGATGTAGCCAGGGATCCTAATCTGAAGCCGGAAATCACGACTGAAATTGAAGCGGGGTTAGATGTGGAACTATTCCAAAACCGAATAGGGATCAGCGCCACTTACTATAAGAGAAACGCAAGAGACCAAATAGCCCAGGTATCACTACCCGAAGAGAGCGGTTTTGAAAGCCTGCTCACTAATTTTGGCGAAGTGCAAAACGAGGGTTTAGAGTTGGGAATCAACCTCACTCCGGTAAGGTTGGCCAACGGATTCACCTGGAATATCTATACGGCCTTTACACATAACAAGAACACTATTGTGAGCCTCACCGAAGGCGTGGAAGAAATCCAGTTCGGTTCAGGATTCGCGGGTTCAGTAGGCCCTGTGCACCGGCCCGGTATGGAGTTCGGCCTGCTGCTTGGTTCAGTAGCCGCACGAGATGACGAGGGTAACCTGCTCATTGACCCGACAAACGGACAGCACATTGCTGCTCTGGAGCCTGAGATTATCGGAAATCCAAACCCCGATTTTTTAATGGGAATTACCAATACCTTTTCTTTCAAAGGCATTACACTTCGAGCCGTGTTTGACTGGAAGCAGGGCGGTGACTTATACTCAGACCAGGTAGGTAGCATGTTAGGACGGGGTGTATTGGCACACCAGGCCGATAGAGAAACCATGGTGGTCATCCCGGGTGTATATGGAGACCCTAACACGCTTGAACCGATAAGAACAGAGAGTGGCGCAAAAATACCGAACCAAACCATGGTTGAGATAAATGACCTGTATTTTGGACAGACCTATGCAGCCAACGGTTCAGATGAGTGGCAGGTGTGGGATGCTACGACATACAGGCTCAGAGAAGTTGCCCTGACCTATTCTCTGCCAAAATCGCTGCTGGAAAAAACACCTTTTGGAACAGTAGATATCGGGTTCGTGGGTAGAAACCTTTGGTTCTGGGCGCCACATTTCCCAGAAGACTCCAACTACGATCCTGAAACTAACCAGTTTGGAGCCAGGAATGTACAGGGTATCGAATATACCTCTACACCATCGGCGAAAAGGTATGCAGTGAACCTCAAAGTATCATTTTAATTGTAAATGAATAGGAAAATGAAAAGAGTTAAAAAATTATATAAACTGGCAATTTTCTCTCTGGTGCTTTTGCTGAGTGCGAGTTGCCACGAGTTTTTGGAAATTAACGAAGACCCAAACAACCCGCTTGAGGTACCTCTGGAGCTATTGCTACCTTCCATAGAAGCAGATATGGCAGGTGCGCTTAGCCCGGTTTCGGGTGGGTTGTCAGGCATTACCATGGCCTACACGCATCAGACTACGCAGCGTGGTACCGACTGGAATGACTACGGGTTCTCAGGCACGGACTTTCAGGTGCTTGTTCCCTGGGATATATTTTACACCAGGGCTCTGAAAGACATTGATGTGATGATTGACCTGGCGCAGCAGGAAGGCTCAAGCCATTACGAGGGAATAGGACTGATCTTGCAGGCATATATCTACAGTGTAATTGTGGACATTTGGGCAGACGCTCCCTTTTCTGAGGCACTGCAGGGAACAGACAATCCGTTTCCGAGATATGACCAGGGTGAGGATATTTACCCCCAATTGTTTGTGATGCTGGATAGAGGCATTGATAAGCTCGAAGAAGAATCGCTGGCATCGCCTTCAGACGATGACAT
>CAYUJK010000158.1:0-3917 GCA_964444895.1 uncultured Roseivirgaceae bacterium | reverse complement strand
GAAACTACATGAATCCGCTGATGTATGAGTACATGGCGAATCTCAACACCTTTCAGCACAGAAACTATGGCGGAGAGGTAGGAGAGGTAGACCCGAGAATCCCCTATTACTTCTACAACCAGATCGCCTCTATTCCTGATGAAGAGTCAGAAAACCCTTGTTCTTACTGCTATGGATATACCGACCCCAATGACAACTTTGTGGTGCAGGTGCCCGAGCTTGAGAATACCGGCGTCGTAGCGATTTATTCGTTCTCGTTTAATATTGATCCTAATGAGGGATTTGATCAGGCCGTGTCACAAACCATGATGGGGCTGTATCCAATCGGAGGTAAATTTGACGATGGAGAAGGTGGAGCCGCTTCACCAACTGACGGACTTGCTGGCGGTGGATCACAGCGAATACTCACTTATTTTGCCCGAAAATACATTGAGGCAGAATTATTTGTGACAGGTGTAGCTTCCGGTGATGCCAGGGCTGCTTTTGAAGAAGCATTAAATGCATCGTTTGATAAGGTGAACGAAGTAGCCGCAGCAGCAGGCGTGGAAGAGATGGACACCGCTGCGGTTAACCCCTATATAAGAGGAGTTTTAGAGGCTTTTGACAATGCCGATGACGAAGGTAAACTGGAGCACATCATTACACAAAAATGGTTGGCAAGCTTTGGCTTTGGCGTTGACTCTTACAACGACTACAGAAGAACAGGTTTCCCAGTATTGCATGATGGAAACACGGACAACATCCCTTATACGGTAAGGAGCAGGAACTTTCCTAACTCATTTCCGTGGGTAACGCAAAACTTGCAAACCAACAGGAACTCGCCCAATCAGAAAAATGTGGTCAGTCCGGCGGCAAAAGTATTCTGGATGCCTTAATGTATCAATGATTAAAAATTCAATGAAATGAAAAATATTCTAAAATACGCATTTTACACGCTATCGGCTGCCTTCCTATGGTCTTGTGTAGACGAAGACAAAATAAGGTACGAGTTCGATGACTTTGAAAAGGTGGTCAACATGAGGATAGAAAGCTCAGTAGGGTCGTTTGATGCCACTAATGCTGAATCTCAGACCGTACTTACGTTTTACAGCGAGGACAACAGTAGGGTAGACGAGGTAGAGCTGTTCCTCGAACACTATATCTTTTTAGAAGATAGCATCGCTCCCAGAGTGAGTTTTCTGACTGTTCCGGGTGGCAACATCAAGAACGATGGGTCTACCAAGTTTACCATTACATTGACGGAAATGACTGAAGCATTGGGAATTACGCCGGATGATTTGGCGGGGGGCGATATTTTGACCTTCTACAATATTACTCGCCTTACCAATGGTAGAGTATATCCCGACACTGTGTTGAAGGGGACTGAGTTTGAAGGCATCAATGTTTCACCAACAATCAGTCAAAGTTCTAGTACAACTAGTTTTACTACTACGCTGCAATATCCTATAGTATGTCAATTAGAAGAGGGATTCGCAACTGGGGCATACTTAGTTGAAATACAACAAGGAAACAACGCTCCTTTTGGTGGTATTTTTGGAAATAATATGGTTGTTAACATACAAGCTACTTCCAATACCGGAAGATCCTTCTCAATACCTTACCTTTCTGCTGCGGTAGCTGGATTTACTTCAACAATGAGTTTTGAACTGGCCTGCAATATTGTTTTAGTCCCGGAAACAAGCGGAGGGCTTCAGTGTGGTATTGGGTTAGTCTGGGCTATCAATACGGCCAACCCTGGAACATTCGATATCAATGATGATTCTGAATTTACCATCAGTTATTTACATAATACTTTGGGCGATTGCGGCCTGCCAGCGAGCGATCCATTTGTTATGAAATTGACAAAGCAATAAGCAGATTGAGCGGACTTTAAATAGTATTCATATTTAAACTTTAAGCAATGAAAAAATTAATATATATAATCATAGTCTTGCTGGCCTTCGGAGGGGTAATTTCCTGCGTGGATGACTACCAGGAGTTTAATCCACCGAGGTTGAAAGACGGCCCCTACTTTAAAGTAACTCTCAGCGAGGACTCTGTAGTAGGAGGTAATAGCGTGAATTTTACGGTTTCGGTGATTGACGCCCCTGGGGGCATAGACAGCTTTGCGGTGTCTAACCCGCAAAGATTAGGAAGCTTTACACTCAATAATTTCGAAGGTGTAAGGGGCGATAACAAAGGGGAATTTTCCGGAACATTTGTCTCTCCTACTACTTTCGAGGGAAATTTGGCATTGACTTTTGAACTCTTCGATCGCCAAACGGATGACAAAGGCGAAGACGCCAGGAAATCATCGAGTCAAATGAAATCCCTCTATGTAGAGTTTCCTGCGGGGGTTTCGGACTTTGACATCGTAATACCCTCAGCGACCTTTGTCAGAGGGGCAGAATTCGATGTTACCATTGATGTGGCAAATGCCGAAGGAGGAGTGGACTCCATTTTTGCCACGGTAAGTGAGGGAGCCATCGAAATTACGGAGGCTGACTTAAATGCCATAAAAGGCGAAACCAGTGGTTCACTAGTCGCCACTTACACCTCTGACGAGGAGTTTGTGGGGGACATCGTGATCACAGTAAGTGTGATTGATGGTCTGCAGCGAAGAACAGCTACCAAGGAAATCACCGTTACTGCTGAGTATGAGTTTGCTGCGCCTACCGTTACATTGACCCTTGACCAGGAGGAGTTCAAGCCATTTACACCGGTAGGATTCGAAATAGATATCACTGCCCCCGGCACAATAGATACCGTAATGGTAGAATCGGTTGAGTCTTCCGTAACTGTGGAAGGTGAACTGATCGGCGATCCGGAGATGGATGAAGAAGAGTTAGAAGCAGCTATCGGAGAGACGGCAGCTACTATCACCGGTACGTTTTTGGCACCATCTACTACTTTTATCGATATCAAGGTAACTGTGATCGACGAACAGGGTAGGAGTACTACAGACGAGGTTAGAGTATTAGTATATCCTCCTTGTGATAAATCGGATATTGCGGGCACTTACAGGTCGGTTACTGATGGTGTTAGTGCCTACGAACCTGAGGGACCGTTTGCCGATCTTGTAGATACGGTTACGATCACCGGAGCCGAGGGAAATCAGTTTAATGTTTCAGACTTAAGCTTTGGCTTATGGGATCTTCAGGGGTATGATCCTGAACCCGGTCCCATCATCACTTGCGACGGAAATATTGTTCTCGGAGGAGGGTTCGTCCGTGTAATTTCCGGAGTGGTAAATATGGATGGAACAATCGAAATTGAATGGGATAGTCCTGACGGCGACTCCGGTTCAACCGTTCTAACTCCAATACCAGAAGACGATTAGGGATATTGAATAACCTACACAATCAGGCCCGGAAATTACGGGCCTGATTTTTTTAACATTAATCACATGATAAAAAAAGACGGACTTCTCTTGTTTCTTTTGCTTTCAATAGTTTTACGTCAGGAGGCTGCCTGCCAGGGTGAGTTAAATGTTGTCGATAGGTCGGTAAATCCCGGTATGGCCCTCGATGAATTTGACTTTCGTTCGCAGGAGGTAGTAGACTATTACTATTACAATGAAGAATGGCACATGGGGGGCATTCAACTCAAGAACGGCCAAAATGTGCTGGGGCACCATCTAAAATTTGATATTTATGCAAACCACCTGGAAGTGCGAACCCCTCAGGGCATAAAAATATGCCCAAATCAAAAAATTGATCAGTTTTTTCTTATCACAGTTCCCGCCAATGATACACTTCACTTTGTAGATGCAAAAAATTACACTTTTCCGGATAAAGCACCCGTTATTGGGTTCTTACAGATCATCCAAACGGGATCGTATACGCTCGCGGCTCACTATGAAGCAAAAAAGAAAGCTTCAAACTATGTACAGGCTCTCGATATGGGTGACCGACGGGAAAAAATAGTGAACAGTGAAA
>CAYUJK010000157.1:0-8429 GCA_964444895.1 uncultured Roseivirgaceae bacterium | reverse complement strand
TAAATGGGAAAAGCACGATCTATGTTTGTTTTAATAAATCGTGTAAATTGCCCGTTCATGCCGTTGAAGACGCGATAAAACAGTTGGATGTTGGAAAATAACGATGCTTTTCAGGACACCTGGTTCGCGGATGTCATAGTGCCCGTGCCCATCCCCAAGCTTTTTACCTACAGGGTGCCCCGTGACTTCAAAAGCGTGGTGGCCGTGGGATGCCGGGTGGTAATCCAGTTCGGGCGGAAGAGCATCTACACCGGCGTCATTGCGCGGCTGCACACCACACCACCCAAAGAATACGAAGCCCGCTACCTGCTGGACGTGCTGGACGACGCCCCCCACCTGAACGAACACCAGCTCAAGCTGTTCCAGTGGATGGCGGGCTACTACCTCTGCACGATCGGCGAGGTGCTGAACACGGGCTTACCCGCAGGACTGAAGCTTTCCAGTGAGTCGCACATAGAGCTGAACCCGAACTTCGACTACTACGAATCGGAACACACATTTTCGGCCCACGAAGAAACGGTCATCGAGGCCCTGGGCGAAAAAAAATCGCTCACCTACTCCGAAATTGAGAAAATTATTCATCTCAAGTCGTACCAGGCGGTGATCAAGAGCCTGTTGAAAAAGGAGGCGATCATCATCTACGAACATGTGAAGGAGCGGTACATTCCTAAAAAGGAAAAATTCGTGCGCCTGGCGCAGGAATACCTGGACGTAGAAGGCGGCCTGGAAGCGCTGATGAACGACCTCGAAAAGAAACCCAAGCAGCAGGACGTGCTGCTCATCTACCTGCAGCACGTGCCCGTTTTCACCCAAAAGCAATTGAATGAAAAAGGGCTGGCGCGCAAGGCGCTCTTTGCCAGAGGCGTGTCAGAGTCTTCCTTCAAAACGCTGGTGAATAAGGGCGTATTCGAAGAATTTGAAATTGCTATTCCCCGCATCCAGGCGCCGCATCAGGGCAGGCGTGAGCCCATCGCGCTTTCTGAGGCCCAGCAGCGTGCCAAAGATGCGGTGCTGTCGCAGTTTGAGTCTGCCCAAACGGTGCTGCTCAGAGGCATCACCGGCAGCGGCAAGACAGAAGTGTACATCGAAATCATCAAGCACGTACTGGAAGAAGGCGGCCAGGCGCTCTACCTCCTGCCCGAGATCGCCATTACCACGCAGATGGTGAGCCGCTTGTATGAGGTGTTTGGCGAAACGCTGGGCGTGTACCATTCCAAGTATTCTGACAACGAGCGGGTGGAAGTGTGGAAAGGTGTGCTGAGCGGCCGGTTCCGGCTGGTGCTCGGCGTGCGCTCCTCGGTGTTCCTTCCGTTCGACAACCTCCACCTGGTGATCGTAGATGAGGAGCACGAACCCAGCTTTAAGCAGTTCGAATCGGCGCCCCGCTACCATGCCCGTGATGTGGCACAGGTGTTGGCACAAATTCACCACGCCAAGGTGCTGCTCGGCTCGGCTACGCCCTCCATCGAAACGTATTACCTGGCGAGGTCCGGGAAGTACGGCCTTGTGGAACTCGACGAGCGGTACGGCGCCTCGATAATGCCGCATATCCAGTTTGCCGACACGCGAAAAGCCCGGCTGCAACTGACGCTGAAAAATGAATTTACCGCAGACCTGTTTGAAAAAATAAAGGACACCCTGGCTGGCAGGGAGCAAGTGATCATCTTCCGCAACCGGCGCGGGTACAACCCCCACCTGAGCTGCGAAGATTGCACCTGGATAC
The DNA here is from genome assembly GCA_964444895.1 of uncultured Roseivirgaceae bacterium. Classification (GTDB taxonomy): domain Bacteria; phylum Bacteroidota; class Bacteroidia; order Cytophagales; family Cyclobacteriaceae; genus CAJXNP01. Next base: position 6,706 of record CAYUJK010000157.1, on the reverse strand, counting down.
CCAAGTGCGAAAACTGCTCCGTGAGCCTTACCTACCACAACTACCGGGGTATACTCCAGTGCCACTACTGCGGGCATAAGGAGAAGGCGCCCCACTCCTGCCCTGCCTGTGGGTCGGCCCGCATCAAAGGGGTGGGCTATGGCACGGAAAAGCTGGAGGACGACCTGAAGCTATTCTTTCCGGAAGCACGCGTGCAGCGTATGGACCTGGACACTACACGCCGCAAATACAGCTACCAGCAGATCATTTCTGAATTTGAAAAAGGTGAAATCGATATTCTGGTGGGCACGCAAATGGTGGGCAAGGGGCTGGACTTCGACAAAGTGCGGCTGGTGGGCATTATGGATGCTGACATGATGCTGCACTTCCCCGATTTCCGGGCTTTTGAGCGCACGTTTCAACTGCTTACACAAGTGAGCGGGCGGGCAGGCCGCCGTGAAAAGCCCGGCACGGTGATCATCCAAACAGGCAACCCGGAACAAACCGTGCTGCAATGGGTAAAGACCGGCGACTACGAGGCGCTGTACAAATATGAGATCGGCGAGCGCCAGAAATTTCGCTATCCGCCATTTTACAGACTGATCAAAATTACGCTAAAACACAAGGACAAAACAATATGCGACCGGGCCGCCATGCACTACGCCAGCCTGCTGAAAGCCGACCTCGGCGCGCTGATGGTCATTGACCCCCACGAGCCGATGGTGTCGAGGATCAAAAACAAATACCTGATGGAAATCCTGATCAAAGTGATGCGCGAAAAGGTCTCATTGACAGCGGTAAAAGAAATCATTCGCACCAAATCCGTGGAAGTGCAAGCCCAAAAAGACTTCAAGCAACTGCAGGTGGTATTTGATGTGGACCCGGTGTAGGAGTTTTCCGAAACACAGTACAAAATGTCCTGCTGCTTAACGACATGGACAATATCTTTACAGGGTATCACAAGTTTCATGGTTCGCTGGGATTAATGGTTGATAAAAAATTCCCGGGAGATCGATTTCGTCATCGCTTCTTCCTGAAAACGTCCTCCCGGGAAGTTAAAACCTGGCTATCGAATGATCACTTTTTCCATTTTCATATATCGCTCTCCTCTTACCTCCAGCAGGTAGATTCCCGGAGACAGCCCGGTATTCACCAGGGTGTTGCCAAGGGGCAAGTCTCGCCGCTCAAATACCTTTTTTCCCTCCACAGTAAAAACAGAAACCTGGTAGGCTTCTAGGTGAGGGGACTTCAGCGAAATCGTGAATTCTCCGTTCGCTGCCGGGTTGGGATAGACCTCCAAAGACTCTGTTATCCTTTCACTGTCAACAACTTCCCTTTCGTTGGAGGTCGCCTCCCGCAAATTTGTGGTTGTGATGTAATTGAACCGGAACAACTGACACGATGTGCCGTAGTAATCCCACAGTTGCAGGTTTTGCGAGCCGTCCACATTACAATTCGGAACATCCCAGCCTCTGTCGGTATTTAACTTGGAAGTAATTTTGTAATACCCGTTTCCGACCGGCGTTACCTGCCATGCCTGAGCGTCATTTCCGTAGTTGTCCCAAAGCCTGATAGAGGTGCCCAAAGAGGTACTGCCGTTTTCGAGGTCTATGCACCGGTTTGATGAGCTGGCCCTCGATATGAACCGCCAGTGGCCATCGCCGGCATCCACCGCTATCCATTGCTGGGCAGTAGCACCGTTCTTGTCCCAGGGCCTCAGTACAGCGCCGTTGGCGTCTTCACCCCACCTGAGGTCAAGCACCTTATTTGGGTCGGTCTGAAACTCAATTTCATACACTCCATTATTAATCAAACCAGACCCACCGTTGCAACTGGCAACGGGAATATTTGATGTAGCGAACTCTGAAAACCAGTGCTTCACCGGCGCGCCACAGGCCTGCCAGTCGCCGTTATAAGCCGTGCCGCCGTTTGGATCGCCATGGTCCAGCAGATTGTCAGGGGCAAGTACATTCCAACTCACATTGCCGGACATATAGGTGATGTGATTAAAATTGGCGCCAAAACCATCCCCTCCTGCTGTGCCCGTGGTAGCCACGCCAAAAGCACCGTAACCTTCAGGGGCCCAGTCGGTTTCAGTGACAGCGATGGGTGCAATATCAGCAATGGGCTTAACGTTCGTGTTCCACCCGTTAAGAAACGCCTGGTAGTTGCGTATGCCTCCCCAATAGCCGGGGTACACATGAACGGCATAGCCAATATTACCGCCTGTAATGGGGTAGTTTACATACCCCTGATAGTGTGACTGCCAGCCCGTACCGGGTATCCAGCATATATTGTTGGCCCCGTTATTCCTGATAATATCGACCAAGGGCTGAAAGAAGTTTTTCAGTGCTGCAAAATGTGCATTGGAGGTTGTGCCCCACACTCCATTTGTTCCCAGTATCTGCACCGGCTCATTGGCCAGCTCAAACATCACATGATCCACATTCCGCAATCCCGGATGCTGCGACAAGAAAGTCCATACTGTTTTCAGGTAGTTGTGGTAGGCATCATCTACCGCAATACGCTCGGGACATACCCCCGGCGGACGAAGAATCACATACATCCCCCTTTCTCTCGCATGCTCTATTAAAGGAATGATAACTTGGTCGGTATAGGTTACTAACCTGTTGTAGTTAAATCGTGAAATATCATTCTCGGGAATCGGTGGGCCGGGATCGTTTGTCCAGTACGGATCGATGTGAAGCCGGATATAATTCAGGTACCAGCCATCGGAGGTATTGGTAAGCCTGTCCATCACGGCCTTATTGTAATTCAGGGCGCCTTGTACGTCGTAATTATCCCAGGTGCAGTACTGGGAATTAAATCCGTACTGACAGCCATTGAACCAGGGGCTGGGGGTGATCGCCACACCGTGAAGCAATACATTGTTTCCGCAATTGTCTTTGAGATTGCGTCCGTCTACGTGCAATGGCGGCAAGGGCATACCAGGCCATGCATTCATCTGCAAGGGGAGCAAGCCCAACGCGCAAATGACGAGTAACATTTTTACATTTTTCATACTTACATAGTTTTGGGTTAAACATATTAGACTCTTTTGCCGGCTTCTCCTGGTACAGGTACACAGTCTTTCTCATTTGCTGTTCCCTGTCCGAACGGAGGTAGTCCGCTGCATTTGTTTTTGCATATCACAGTCCTTGCGGAATGCTAAGCCCTATACTTCATGCTTTTGTATGAAATTATTCCACCCTAAAATCTATCACCCTCGTCACGGGCTTGCCTTTATCCGTAAAGCCTTCTATTACTACTTCAAATTCACCTTGCACGTCCGAAGTATAAAAGCTGATTTCGGCGTTCTTGTGCCGCGGTTTGTAAGCAGGCTCCCAGAATAGTTGATCGCGCTGGTCTGCCTGGGGCCGATCTGCACTTTCAGTATACTCGGGATAGTTGTATTCTTTTTTTATAGCAACTTTTGCCACCGGTAATCTCAAATGGTTGGTTTCCGGCCCAAATCGAAGTCTGCCGCAGTCTCCCTCGAATGTTCTTATTCCTACGATTCCATCCGAAATCAATGGACCCAAAAAATACCTGTTGGGTAGCACGCCTATTGACTCCACTTTATATGGGTTAAGTTGCACTACACGGCCTCCACTCACAGGCACTCCGTCCAATAAAACCAGCGGCGGATATTCCTTTTGAAAAAGCCCCGGGGTAAAGGTGGTTTTGATCACATGGTCCCGGCCTTCTCTCACATTGGCCGTAATGACGTACTCCGTAAAGGTCTCCTTCAGCGTAGAGAACCTCTTATAGTCGTCCAGCAAATACACCTCGTGATAGGGTATTTCATTGACCCACTGCTTTGGCGGTTGCTGTCGCTGCGGTAGACTGAGATACGCATTTTCCAATTGCACCCGTATGCTCTTTTCCATGATCTTTCTCACCAAACTGCTATCAAGGTAAGGCAGCTGAAAATCGAAATCGGGATATTTATCGAGATATGGACTATCTGCTTTTATGGTCAACTGACGCTGAAAATCAAGGCAAGAAAGTATCGCTTCGGCATCAGAAAATGTGCTTTGAAAGGGAATGAAAAACTTGCCGGATTCGTCGCTTTCTCCCACACGCAATTGAAATTGCTTTCCTGGAAAGGTCAGAGCGACTTTCTGTGCGGCTACCGGATTCCCTAATTCGTCAACGATTGATCCGGTAAGGATTTCTTCCCTGATTTCGGGCAGTAGGTCTACAGCTTCAGGAAAAGGTACTGCGGGGTGAATCCCGGAAACCAGCATCAGTGCCTCCACATCGCACCCGGCAGAGGCAAAGTACGGAATGAGCGGTAGGGGAGCTTGTGAAAGAAAACGAATTCCACCGCTCCATACGGCGTGATAACGACCATCAAATACAGGGTCCGTTTTTTTCCTTACCGAAACCGAGTAGCGTCCCGGATCGAGGCCGGTCTCAATTGTTGCCTTTTGGCGCGTTCCATAGGGATGAGGCACTCTATCCTTTTCTACCTCCTGCCCCGGAATATAAATAACACGCTCCGCCACTGTTGCGCCTGAGGAGTCGGAATAGTGAACACGATATACTCCCTGCGACAGTACATCATCCGGAACTACATGGTATTCATTTGATACAACTTCTGACCGGTACAATACACTACCTCCAGATTGAATCGTGAGGTCTAATGCATTCCCGGCACTACCGGGCAATTCACATTTTAACTCTATCTGACTGCCAGTTTCCTTATACACAACAAAACTCCCCCTTGTCGTCACTGCGGGAAGTTCATGAAAGCTGATATTACCCTGATCATCTTCCAACACCACCTGGTAGGCTCTCCCGCGGCGCGGTGTCAACTTAAATTTTCCGACGCCAAATTTTCCAATATCAAAAGTAGACAGTACCTCTCCTGCATTATCTAACACTCTCCCCTTATAGGATGCCTGTTTTTTTCCTTTCAAATGAAAAGCGACTATATTTTCAACTCCCGCCACCAGTGGGTCATGCAGGGGATAGAATTCGATATCCGTTTCTACCCCCTTTAACTCATTCGGATACGATTCGTAGGGGTTGATGATCAATACCGGGCAGTGAAAATAATCATCGAAATTTTTCATCCATCGCGTATAGGCGATCAGGTGATACTGGCCGGAAGGAATAGCTGAGGAAATAAAAAAATCAGTTGAGCCCCGTCCCTCATTCAAGAGCACTTTTTGCTGGTGAATGGCCCCGCTTTCTCCCACTATTTCAACATACAATATTTTGCTCAAAGGCGATGGCCGGCCCGTCAACTGACTATTGCAGTATGCCGACAGGTAGAGCGTTTCACCAGAAATCAGCGAACGACTATTGAGATGAACAAACACCTGCTCTCTCATATTATGCTGCGCCATCACGGTGATGATGGGTGAAAAGATCAATACAATCAGGATAAAAACTCTATTCATCATTCATCAATAAATCCAAAATTCAGGTTTCTCGGCCGGACCCCTGAACCGGCAATCTCCGCAATACCTGGGGGCCAACTCGATAAGAGAAGAAAAAGGACAGCCCGGAGAAGGCGGCGGTGGAACGACTGTGGTATCGCAAAACTGCGCATAGCTCACTCCATACCCCAATCCTTTAGCATAGTATGTCAAACTATCGCGCTCATCTCTAAGGGTTACAAATTGTTCGGGTGAGCAGGGATACTGATCATTCGGCCAGGGAAAGCGCGGGTCCAGGTCTTCATGTTTCACAAATATTCGCATCGATGACACGCCAGAGACCTCAAAAAAGCCCAACACCGTTTCTTCCGGTTCGTCAACGGACGTCACATTTCCGACCACCGCTCCTAACTGCGTGTCGAACAGCGATCCGTTGTTCTCGTTATTCGCTACTATCGCCCTGTAAAAGCTATAAGCCGGCGCACTGATCACATATTGTTTCACTAAAATGGAATAAGCTTCCCGGAGGCGATCCGATTCGTCGGTGATATAGCGCACATCCATTTCCGAAAGCCGGTTTTCTGACAACTGATCTGTGGTGCCCAAAATAATGGCTGATGATTGGCCCGTGACATAACATATATGCACTGGCTCATCCCTGAAGACTGCTGTATCCGGGTTTGGAGATTGATCTACGAATTCATAGTGAGAGGGATAGGAAGCGCGTACCTGGTAGGTTTCTTCCCACTCGTACTTGTAGAATTTTGCCAGATCAGTGTCGTCATGGGTATCAAGAAAAAACTGAATGCCCTTGCTCAGGCTATTTGTACTGGTGTTCACGCGCTCGGCATACCGGTGATAGATGCTATCAATCGGCGGTGAGGCTGTAAGCCGTTGTGTTTCAGATTGGTATTGCTTACCGTTGCTCGTTGTAAAAATGAGTCGGTAGCTATTGCCCGCCACCCCTGCCACATCGGGCGAAGTTTCATAAAGTCCGGAACTGCTTTCTATAAAATCTATTCTATTCCCCACAGCGTCTTCTGCCCAGACGGTTGCGCCGGCTATCGGCCGGGGGGCATCCTCATCTACCGGCCTGGTGTAACTCAACTTCACATAGTGGCGCTTTTGCTCATCCGTTAGCCGCCCCTCTACTACCACCGTTTCATGAAAACCCAGGGACTGAATGCCAAAAGGCTCGACGCAGGAAACACACAGAATCCCCCATGCTACCGCGATTAATATTTTCTTCGTGAGCATCATCAAAATCTGAAATTATAGGTGATTGTGGGAATAGGCGAACCAAAAACAATGAGCTTATAGCCCTTGATCTCGTTGTT
>CAYUJK010000156.1:0-8435 GCA_964444895.1 uncultured Roseivirgaceae bacterium | reverse complement strand
ACGACCGGGGATCGGCATTCGCTTCATCGCCAAAGGCGTTTTCATCAAATCCGGGTAGAACGGTTTTATCATTACGGGCTATTCGCAGCGCCCTGTAGGCCATTATTCGCTCGGTGTCCAACACATGCTGAACGACATTTTTAATTGTCCATTTGCCTTCCTCATACACCCGGGTTCCTAACCGTTCCATCTTCCCACGATCAAATGTAGTCTCCAGTGTGTGTTTTTGGAGTGCTTTTACAATGTCGATATCTTCGACCAGCCCAATGTACCGGTCATAGAACACCGGTGAAAAAGGAATTTCTGATTTTTTCATCTGTTTGATTGTATCGTTTTTTCGGTATGCAATAATACGGAATACCTGATTTCTGCGGCAGAATTTATTTCCCTTTATGTAGCAGTTTGGCAACTTCGTGATGCGTAGGCCCCTCCAGAGGGCTTAACCTACACAGTTTCGGTATTTTAAGCACAAAAAAAATCCCACGGCAGGTAGCCATGGGATCGTCAATATTTGCTGGATGTAAAGGCAGGCTTTACAATTGAATATTACTCATTATCATCCCAGGGATCATAAGAAGGCTCTTCGTCATCATCATCCCAACTGTCAAAATCCTCAATTTTCTCGTCTATGTCCTTGTCGTCCACATCAAAATCATCCCAATTTGTATCGGAGTCATCATCCACCTCGTCGATGTCGTCAAAGTCATCGATCTCTTCTTCGTCAAAATCATCGTCATCATCAAAGTCATCGTCATCGAAATTGCTGACTTCTAACGTCGTCGATAAAGCCACATCTTCAAACTCTTCGAAGTCGTTGCTTTTGTAAATTTGAGCTTTCATTTGATTACTGGTTCAAATTTGAATTTAGATAGTAAAACATTTGTAAAATAGTCAATTTAATATAAAAATGCATCTTCCTGCTTTATTTACTCCGGTCAACCTAAAAAAACGTCTACAATATTCGCCTCCGGATAAATACCCTTTTGCTATATATTAGTTACCTTCGCGCTCAACATTTTTCGCTTGCTTTTCAGGGCGGAAATTTAAATCAAAATATTATCATTTGAGCAAACAACAGCGCAAACTTTTTTGCGCGGAGAATGCAATTTTAGTTTTGAATTTTTCACAAAACCCAGAATATGAAAATAGGATTTATCGGACTAGGTAAGATGGGCGGCAAGATGGTAGAAAGGCTGCTCAACCATGGCCACGAAGTAGTGGTATACAATCTCACGCAAAAAGAAATCGACGAAGCCGTGAGCAAAGGCGCCGTTGCGGCAAAAGACACTGCCGATCTGGTGGGCAAACTGGAAGGCAGGAAGCTGGTATGGCTGATGGTGCCGGCGGGAAAACCGGTGGACGGCAACATCGACGAGCTAAAAGGCCTGCTTAGCAAGGGCGACATCATCGTGGACGGAGGAAACAGCTACTGGAGAGAGACTGTACAGCGGGGCGAAAAACTGAAATCTCTTGGCATTCACTACATAGACTGCGGCACCAGTGGTGGCGTATGGGGCCTGGCCAATGGCTACTGCCTGATGTATGGCGGCGACAAGGAGGCCTGCGACTTCGCTGAACCGATATTCAAAAGCCTGGCACCGGAAAACGGCTATATGCGCTGCGGAGAAAGCGGCGCCGGCCACATGGTAAAAATGGTGCACAATGGCATTGAGTACGGTATGATGCAGGCGTATGCAGAGGGCTTCGAAATCATGAAAAACTCCCCTTATGACGTAGACCTGGAAAAAGTATCGAAGGTGTGGATGCACGGCTCCGTAGTGCGATCGTGGCTGCTCGAACTCATTGGCAACGCCCTGGAAGACGACCAGGAACTGAGCGCTATCAAAGATTACGTATCGGACAGCGGTGAAGGCCGGTGGACGGTTCAAACGGCTATCGACTTTGACGTGCCGGCACATGTGATCACCGCTTCCCTGTTCACCCGCTTTCAATCGAGGCAGGATTCATCGTATGCCATGAAACTCCTCGCCGCCATGCGCAACCAATTTGGTGGACATGAAGTTAAGAAGTCGTAGTTAGATGAAATTTTGTAATCAGTATTCAGTATTCGGTGTTGCCGATTACTGAATACCGAACACTGAACACGTATTATCAAATGTCTAATAACAAAACCCCGCATAACCAACTCCTCGTCATATTTGGCGCTTCGGGAGATCTCACATACCGAAAGCTACTCCCGGCAGTATTTGACCTGCACTGCCAGGGCCTGCTACCCAGCCATTTTGCCGTGCTGGGCGTAAGCCGGAGTGAGTTTACGCACGAGGAATTCCGAAGTAAAATGAGTGAGGGCATCAGAAAGTTCTCGCACTTTAAGGAAAGCCCCGAAGAAACGCTCCGGGAGTTTGCAAAAAAGCTGTTTTACCTTCCCATAGACACGAAAAACCCAGAAGACTACCAGCAACTGAAAGCACAATTATCAGAGCTGGACAAATCGGAAAAAACAGACGGAAACTACATTTTTTATCTTTCCACGCCACCCTCCATGTACCAACCCATCTCGCAATCGATCACCGAGCAGGGCCTGAACAAAAATGAGAAAGGCTTCAGGAGGTTGATCATTGAAAAGCCCTTTGGCACAGACCTGCAATCTGCCATAGACCTGAACGAGGCGCTGCTGGAAAATTTCGAGGAGGATCAACTCTATCGTATCGATCACTACCTTGGAAAAGAAACCGTACAGAATTTGCTGGTAACGCGCTTTTCCAACGGCATATACGAACCCCTCTGGAACCGAAACTACATTCAACATGTGGAAATTACCGCTGCCGAAAGTATTGGTGTAGAAGGCCGGGGCGGCTACTATGATCATTCCGGTGCGCTGCGCGACATGGTGCAGAATCACTTGCTGCAACTGCTCTCGCTGGTAGCTATGGAGCCCCCCACTGAGATCAGCGCCACAGCCATCCGGAATGAAAAGCAAAAAGTATTTCAATCGTTACGGCCTCTCCGGGAAAACGACCTCTTCCAAAATGTGATCCGGGGGCAATACGGAGCGTCTAATATCCGGGGCAAATACCACGAGGGCTACCGCAACGAGCCTGGCGTAAACCCCGAGTCGCGCACGGAAACTTATGTGGCTATGAAGGTATTTATTGACAACTGGCGGTGGGGCGGTGTACCATTTTACATCCGCACCGGTAAGCGGCTGCCCACCAGGGTATCGGAAGTGGTCATTCACTTCAAACCCACTCCTCACCGGCTTTTCGTGGAAAACAAAGAGTTTTGCAGCGACGGCAACCAATTGGTGTTGCGCATCCATCCCGACGAAGGCATCCTTCTGAAAACGGGGATGAAAGTGCCCGGCGCAGGATTTAAGGTAAAAAATGTGAACATGGATTTTCACTATAGAGACCTGGAAGAAACATACGTGCCAGGCGCCTACGAACGCCTGCTGCTTGACTGCATGATGGGCGACGCCACACTCTACACCCGCGGCGATGGCCTGGAGGCCGCCTGGCAGTTCGTGCAACCCATCCTCGACTTCTGGGACCACAATCCTGATGCGCCGCTCTATGGGTACCCCTCAGGCACCTGGGGCCCGGATGTAGCCGACGACTTGATAGAAGGCAAGGAGCTCACCTGGCGATACCCGTGTAAAAACCTGGCCGACGACGGCATTTACTGTGAATTATAAATAATGGACACAATACATATTTTTGACCATACCGACGACCTTAGCGAGGCATTTACCCAGATGACGCTACAAGCCACCTCTGAGAATAACGTCGTCAACATAAGCCTTTCCGGGGGGTCTACCCCCAAAGCGCTCTTCGACTTTTGGGCGAGCCGCTATCAGAAAAAAATGCCCTGGGAAAAAATCAGGTTTTTTTGGGGAGACGAGCGCTGCGTACCACCCGATGACGAGATGAGCAATTTTGGTATGACCCGCCAGCATCTTTTGGATAAGATCAACATTCCTGAAGCCAACATTTTTCGCATCCACGGCGAAAATGACCCGGAACAGGAAGCCAAACGCTATGGCCATATACTGGACACCAAACTGCCTGCCTCAAATGGCTCTCCTCAGTTCGACATTATGCTGCTGGGCCTCGGCGATGACGGGCATACAGCATCTATCTTCCCTCACGAAATGCATCTGTGGGAAAATCCGCAGAACTGCGTAGTAGCCTCTCATCCCGAAACCGGCATGAAGCGAATAAGCCTTACGGGCAAATTAATCAACAACGCCCGCCACGTGGTATTCCTGGCTACAGGAAAAAACAAGGCCGAAAAAGTGCGGGACATCATTGAGCATAGAGCTGATTTCATTGAAAAGTATCCGGCTGCCAGGGTAGCCCCCCTGAGTGGAAAGCTGAGCTGGTACCTCGACCGCGAAGCTGCTGCTCTGTTGCCATGAAACGCCGGGAAGTGCTGTGGCTGGCCCTGGGCACATTGGTCATTCTGGGTGGATTGGGGCTGATCCTCACGCCCCTCGCCCGGGATATTTCGCTCTACACCTTTTTCAAAGGACACCGGCCCTTCTCCATCCAGGTTGCCCTGGGGCTGCTTTCGGGCCTGGCAATCGCCATGATGGCCTGGGAGCTCCTTAGCATTCCTTACCTGGTCCGCATCAAAGCATTTTTTAAAGAAATAATCGGCGGTCTGAAACTGAACACTGTCCAGGTGCTGCTGGTGAGTATATGTGCCGGTGTCGGCGAGGAAATGCTTTTCCGCGGGGCTGTTCAGCCTTTTGCGGGGCTCATTGTCACTTCGGTTGTCTTTGTGGCACTGCACGGCTACCTGAATCCTTTCCACAACCGCATGATCGTTTATGGCTCTTTTATGACCCTTTCTATCATTTATATTGGCTATCTTACGGAAACAGTGGGTATCCTGTCTTCCATGATTGCACACACCGTCGTCGATATTTACCTGCTAAAGAAAATATCTGACTAATTTTCAAAAGGCAGGCAACCATAACACCACGGTCATTGTAAGGACAGCAAAAGTGAAAAAACCTTGTTTGCAACCGACCAAAATAAGAAGCTGACAAAGATCCTCAGGGGGTGCCTCGACTTAGACCGCAGAAGTCAGAAGGCGCTATACCAGATGTTCTATGCCTACGGCATGAGCATCTGCATTCGCTATTCGGGCAACAGAGATGAAGCCGTGGAAATACTTAACGAGGGATTCATGAAGATTTTTACCCATATAAAAAAGTATGATTTTTCGATGCCTTTCAAACCATGGCTACGAAAAATCCTGGTAAACTGCGCTATCAACAGTTACCGGTCAAAAGTGAAGAACCAACAGGAAACCGGTCTGGAAAACTTCTCCAACAAGGATGACCAGGAAAGTGTACTGAGCGGAATATCATACCAGGAGATCATAGACATGATTCAACAACTTTCTCCTGCGTACCGAACTGTATTCAATCTTTATGTGATAGAAGGCTATAAACATGAAGAAATTGCAGAGATGCTCGATATTTCTGTTGGCGCCAGCAAGTCAAACCTTGCCAAAGCCAAGCAGAATTTGAGAGAAATATTAAAGGATTATTTCCAGGAAGATTATGCAGGATACAAATAGAGACGGGCTGGAAAACTTTTTTAAGAAACACACGGAAAAGTACTACTTCGAATTCAACGAGGCGGACTGGAACAAGTTGAGCGCTCGTCTGGACGAAGAAGGACTTCGCGGCGCTGTTGTGCCTTTTTGGAAGCGTGGTGCCTGGCGCTACCTGGTGCCTGGCGTCTTACTGCTAGCTGTTTCTCTGCTGGTATTCTTCTACATAAACGGCAACCTCGCCGGCAATTCCGGGAATGTGAACTCCAGCAGTACCGTGGCTGCCAACACGCCCCGGCAAAACCAAGCCGCCAATCCTACACAACCTGAGACTACCCTCGACAGCGAATCGGAAGCGAGAGACGAGATCGATAGAAAAAACAACCAGGCCTCTCCCCTCTCTTCCGCCGGTATTGCTCATCCAAACGATGCTGAAAATACTTCTGTCGGGGATAAAAGAACACCTTCCTCCACAGAAAACAGTGATGTGCAGAAAAGCGAAAAGCTCCCCGAAGCAAATACCAGGGGCGTCACCGGTTCGGAACTTAACGAGCAGGAACCAGAAAAAAACATAGAAACCAGCGGCGTTGATGAAACAAAAACTTCCGAAGCAGCCATTGCAGGAGAGGACCCGGATATCGAAGATAATTCTGAAATCAGGGAAGACCCTGTGTTTTCAACGGGTATTGGAAAAGGAGCCAGCGTTTCCTTCCTGATTCCGTACGGACTGACACTGGAGGCAGTCACGCCCAATACCTCTCCGCTTGTGTTTGCAGAAAGCGAAGCTACGCCGGACGAACCCCAAGAGGAACTAATAGCAAAGAAGTTGGCGGCACGAAAACTGATTTCGGTGGGCTTTACGGTAGCACCTGACTTCAGCAGCGTGGGCCTCGCCGACCATACACGCCCGGGAGGTAGGTACGGCTTAATCGTTGATTACTACTTCACGAAAAGATTGGCCCTCCACACGGGCGCCATCGTAGCTAATAATATTTATACTGCCCGTGGCAACCAATACAATGCGCCGCCCGGTTTTTGGGATGACGACGAAGCGCCTGTTTCAGCAGAAGGAAAATGTAAAATCCTGGATATTCCGCTCAACCTGCGCTACGACGCCCTGAACATCGGAAAAAATACACTTTTTGTTACCGGGGGCGCCACCAGCTATATCATGTTAAATGAGGAATACACCTTTTATTTCAGGGGCAGCTCGCTCTATTCCGGGAATTCGACAACCTACGGAGCCAAAAACAGTGGAAGCCACTTTATGGGACTCATCAACCTATCCATAGGCTACGAAGGATTTGTTGCTGACAGGTGGTCCATCCAGGTAGAGCCCTTTGCCAACCTGCCCCTTACGGGAATAGGGATGGGAAAGGTAGACCTGTATTCGCTGGGAATGTACCTGACACTGAAATACCACTGGAAAAAGACACCCACAAAATCAATTGCTAAATAAAAACAGACACTATGAGAAAATCTGCAATTCAACTTTTATTCTTTTTGTTTTTGGTCAAAACAACACTCATTACAATCTCCTGTAGTACCGATGAGGGCATCACCGACGACGACGGCCCGGTAATACCCGTGGATCCCTGCGACAACGGCCCCACGCTCAGCATTGCAAAGTTTCAGCACACCGTAGTGGGCGAGAGTAACGGTATTATCGAAATCGAATCCAGCCAGGGCAATGGCGTGGTGGAGTTTTCAATAGACGGTGGAGACTCGGGCACCGCAACGACGTTCAACGGGCTGGGCGCCGGCACATACACCATCCTGGCGGTTGACGATAGCCTGTGCAATGCCTCGGTAGAGTTTGAAATCAAAGCCCTCGAAAATGTGAGCTTCCAGTCAGATATCAAGCCGATCATTGACGCCAGTTGCCGCATTGCTGAATGTCATGGAACAAATCCTTCTATTCCCTCCTGGGAAAACTACGACATCATCAAACAAAACGCCGACCGGATAAAGGCCGAGGTGGTAAGCCGCAGAATGCCCGCCGAGGGCACACTTTCCGACGAACAAATAGCGCTGATACGCGATTGGGTAGATTTAGGAGCACCAAACAATTAATACGATGAAAAAGATACTATGGATAGCCATTACGCTGGTGACGTCAGCGTCATGCACTTACGATAACCTGGAAGCTGAATACGGCCTCGCAGATTGCGAAGCCACAGAAGTGAGCTTTCACGACGATATCAAAGAAATCATCGCTACCAACTGTGCCCTGCCATTTTGCCATGTGCAAGGCACGGGACTACCGGACTTTTCTACCTACGAAAAAATAGCCGGGAAAGCCAGTTTAATTAAGTTTCAAACCCTTAGTGGCACCATGCCTCCCCCACTATCTGATCGAAGCCTCACCACAGCCGAGGTGCAGAAAATCGCGTGCTGGGTGGATGCCGGTGCACCAAACAATTAGAATATGAGAAGAATATGGATACTTGTCATTCTCGGGATCACCCCGTTAATGGCACTGCCACAAACACACAAATCGGTAAAAAGCCACATCAGGTTTTTTTCAAGTGCGCCCATGGAAGACATCGAAGCGGTGAATACCCGCGGAACAAGCTTATTCAACGCCGAAACGGGCGAGATTGCGTTCTCCATTCCCATTCAGGGCTTTCAGTTTGAAAAGTCCCTGATGCAAGAGCACTTCAATGAAAACTACCTGGAATCGGATAAATATCCCACGGCTACTTTCAAAGGGAAAATAATCGGCTTTGACAAAAGCACTCCCGGAAAACAAAAAACCAAAGCCGAGGGGGTCATGACGATCCACGGTGTAAGCCGCAAAGTGACCATTGATGGCGACCTGACCCTCGCCGAAAAAAGCATGAAAGTTCACGCCGTATTCCCCGTGAAAGTGGCTGACTATAAAATCAAAATTCCGACAATCGTATTTT
>CAYUJK010000155.1:0-8475 GCA_964444895.1 uncultured Roseivirgaceae bacterium | reverse complement strand
TCAATTACTCCCGCATATCGCGTAACCAATCAACTAATTTTCTATTTTTGCGCTTTGATTTCAGAAAAAACGTTTTTCCAAACAGATGAAGATATCTCTCAATTGGCTCAGTCAATACATTCAAATCGATAAATCTCCACAGCAATTAGCCGACCTGCTTACGCAGTCGGGCCTCGAAGTAGAAGGCGTAGAAAAGCACGAAAAAGTCAAAGGCGGATTGGCGGGCTTAGTGATCGGCGAAGTGCTGCAATGTGAGAAGCACCCCGGCGCCGACAAGCTAAGTCTTACCAAAGTAAACATCGGCGAGGGAGAGCCAAAGTCCATCGTATGCGGCGCGCCAAACGTAGCCGCGGGACAAAAAGTAATCGTAGCCCCCGTAGGCGCCACCCTATACCCTGCCGGCGGCGAGCCTTTTCAAATCAAAAAAGCTAAAATACGGGGTGAAGTATCGGAAGGGATGATTTGCGCCGAAGACGAAATCGGCCTGGGCACTTCACACGATGGAATCCTTGTGCTGGACACCGACTTACCCAACGGCACACCGGCTTCCACATTCTTCAATCTGGACGACGACTACATCCTCGAAATAGGCCTGACCCCCAACCGGGGAGATGCCGCCTCACACATCGGCGTGGCCCGGGACCTGAAAGCCTTGTTGAAAAAAGAAATTTGCCTGCCAGATGTATCGGCATTTAGCATTGACAACCACAGCCTGCCCATAAAAGTGCAGGTAGAAAACACGCAGGCCTGTCCCCGCTACTCGGGGGTCACCATCAGCCAGGTTACCGTGGGCGAATCTCCCCAGTGGCTGAAAGACAGACTGCTATCCATCGGCCTTACCCCTATCAACAATATTGTCGATATCACAAATTTTGTGCTTCACGAAACCGGCCAACCACTGCATGCCTTTGACGCCGACAAAATAGCCGGCGGCACCGTAGTAGTGAAAACACTGCCTAAGGACACTGAATTCATTACGCTGGACGAAAAGAAAAGAAAGCTATCCGCACAAGACCTCATGATCTGCGACGTTAAGGAAGGCATGTGCATTGCAGGTGTTTTCGGCGGACTTCATTCGGGCGTATCGGCCTCTACTCAAAATATCTTTTTGGAAAGTGCGTATTTCTCTCCTGAGTATATTCGGAAAACTTCCAATTTGCACGGACTGAAAACCGATGCTTCTTTCCGCTTCGAACGTGGCGCCGACCCCAATATCACAATTTATGCACTGAAACGGGCCGCACTCCTGATCAGGGAACTCGCCGGGGGCAAGATCAGCTCCGATATCGTAGACATTTACCCGGAAAAAATAGAAGACTTCAGGGTTGGTGTGCAGTATAAAAATGTAGACCGCCTAATTGGCAAGCACATCCCCAGGGATACAATCGTGGACATTCTCAGTCGACTGGATATTAAAGTAGAAGAAAAAACCGACAACGGCTTTGTGGCCATCGTACCTCCCTACCGGGGAGACGTGACCCGCGAGGCCGATGTGATCGAAGAGATCCTGCGGATATACGGATACGACAACATCGAAATATCCGAAAATGTATCCAGCAACTACCACGCGTCCTTTCCGGAGCGAGACAAATCCGACTACCTGCTGAAGGCCGCCGAGTTGCTCGCTGCCAACGGGTATTTTGAGATACAAACCAATTCCCTCACGAATCCGGGCTATGCCGGAAAAATACCATCCATCGATACTTCTCAGGGGGTTGGCATCCT
The DNA here is from genome assembly GCA_964444895.1 of uncultured Roseivirgaceae bacterium. Taxonomy (GTDB): domain Bacteria; phylum Bacteroidota; class Bacteroidia; order Cytophagales; family Cyclobacteriaceae; genus CAJXNP01. The sequence continues at coordinate 6,750 of CAYUJK010000155.1, read as the reverse complement.
TAACAAACTCAGCGAAGAGCTGGGGGTGCTGCGGCAATCGATGCTTTTCGGCGGATTGGAGGTTATCGCCTACAACATCAGCCACAGGCAGCGCGACCTCAAGCTATTTGAATATGGAAAAACCTACGCCAAAAACGGCGGAAAATACATCGAAAAAGAGAAGCTATCTATCTGGAGTACAGGGAAATACGAACCAGAAAACTGGCGACACAAAAGCCGTCCGGTTGAATTTCATGATTTTTATCTGGCAGTTCAGAAAATTATCAATAAATTTACGGTTTCGGACTACACCAGTGCACCCTTCAAGGATGACATTTTTGCTGTTGGTCTGAAGATTTTTTTAGGAGGGACAGAGATTGCCCGGCTTGGTAAAATTCAAAAAGCCATAACCAAACAAGCCGGTATAAATCAGGAAGTATATTATTCTGAAATAGATTTTGACAGGTTACTTTTCGAAAATACCGGCGCATTCAGCTTCAGAGAAATTTCAAAATTCCCTGAGGTCAGGCGGGACCTTTCATTGGTAATCGACAAAAAAATCACCTTTGAGGAAATTAAGAATGTTCTTCAAAGAAAAGATTTTCATTTGTTGAAAAAAGTAAATGTTTTTGACTATTATGAAGGGGAAAATCTGGGCGCTGGCAAGAAGGCATACGCACTCAGCTTCACCTTGCAGGATGAAACAAAAACGCTGAACGACAAAGTGATTGACAAGGTGATGAGCCGGCTGATAGAGGTGTATGAAAAGGAGCTCGGCGCACTGATACGAAAGTAACGATTGATAATATTTTTTGAGTGAAAAGAGACCGATTAAATACTGAACTTCAGGCCCTTGAAAGGAAGGTAAGGCTTCTTTTAAACGACAACCATTCTCTAAAGAACGAGCGGGAAAGGCTCCAGCGGGAAATCCTTGATATCAAGTCCGTTCTCACCTCCAAAGAGAAACAATTACACGACTTTCAAAATAAAATAAATATTAGTACTATTGCGGATAGTATTACGACGGGAGAAAGTGAAATTTCTGAAGTTAAAGAAAAGCTTAATGAATATATAAAGGAAATTGACAGATGCATTCAATATCTGAACAAGTAGATGCCAACAGGATTTCCTTATGAAAGAACTTTCAATTAAAATAAAAATAGCAGACAGGGAGTACCCTATGAAAGTCGACGCCAACGATGAAGAGAAAATTCGCTTGGCCGGAAAAAAGATCAATGAAAAAATTAAGCTCTACAGGGATCAATTTGGGATAGACGACAAACAGGATTTGCTGGCTATGGTGGCCTTCGACAGCCTTTTTGAAAAACTTCAAACGGAAGACACACAATCGGAAGTGGGAGAAACCATAGTGGAACGTATCAGCTACCTGAACAAACTGATCTCTGAGGAATTAGGCCCTGAAGACAGAGGGCTGTAATTCCAAGACTCCAAAAAAAGCCTTTCCATCCCGTCAGGGAACATTTTAAATAAAATCATTTATGGTTAGCATAACGTTATTGGTCATTATTGCCATAGTGGCACTACTGGCGGGTGTATTCATTGGAAGGGTGTTGTTAAAAAAAGCAATGCAAAGCGTCACCAAAAAAGCCAGGGAAGACGCCGAGCTTATCATCAAAGAAGCCGAACTACAGGCCGAATCACTCAAAAAAGACAAGATACTTGAAGCCAAAGAGAAATTCCTGAGACTCAAAGCCGAGTTCGAAGATGAGGCTAACAAAAAGAAAAACCTCATCATCTCAAACGAACAAAAGATCAAACAACGGGAACAAAATCTCTCCAAGCAAATGGAGCAACTGCAACGCAAGGAAGACGAACTTGACAGCCTGAAAGAAAACCTCACCGCCCAGCTCGAAATTGTGAACAAAAGAAAGACCGACCTGGAGAAAACCAAGCTGGAACAGGTAACGGCCCTGGAAAAAATCGCCAACCTCTCAGCCGAAGAAGCGCGCGAGCAACTGGTTGAAGCCCTGAAGGAGGAGGCGCAGTCAAAGGCATCCTCATTTATAAAAGAGATACTCGAAGAAGCTAAGCTCACCGCTACCAAAGAAGCCAAAAAAGTAGTAGTAGAATCCATACAGCGCACAGCCACAGAAACCGCCATCGAAAACTGTGTGTCGGTATTCAACATCGAAAGCGACGAGATCAAAGGAAAGATCATTGGTAGAGAGGGACGAAACATCCGCGCACTGGAAGCCGCTACCGGCGTAGAGATCATCGTGGACGACACCCCCGAAGCCATCATCATCTCCGGGTTCGACCCGGTAAGGCGCGAAATAGCCAGGCTATCCCTGCACCGCCTGGTATCTGATGGCCGTATTCACCCCGCCAGGATAGAAGAGATTGTAGCCAAAACCACGAAAAACATTGAAGAAGAGATCGTAGAAATTGGTGAAAGAACGGTGATAGACCTCGGCATCCACGGCGTACACCCCGAGCTGATAAAGCTGGTGGGACGTATGCGATTCCGTTCGTCCTATGGACAAAACCTGCTCCAACACTCACGCGAAGTAGCCAAGCTATGCGCCACGATGGCATCGGAACTCGGCCTGAACCCCAAGCAGGCAAAACGCGCCGGACTCCTGCACGACATTGGAAAGGTGTGGCCCGAAGAGCCCGATGTACCGCATGCTGTGCTCGGCATGGAACTGGCCAAAAAATATAAGGAACACCCTGATGTGTGCAACGCCATTGGCGCCCACCACGACGAAATCGAGATGACGGCCCTCATTTCCCCCATTGTGCAGGCCTGCGATGCGATCAGCGGATCCAGACCCGGTGCACGAAGGGAAATCATGGAATCGTACCTCAAGCGTCTCCGCGAACTGGAAGACCTTGCCCTGAATTTTGACGGTGTAAACAAGTGCTACGCCATTCAGGCAGGCCGGGAACTACGGGTGATCGTTGATGCAGAGTCTGTTACCGACCAGCAAGCCGGACAGCTTTCATTTGACATAAGCCAGAAAATCGAAAAAGATATGCAGTATCCCGGCCAGATCAAAGTGACGGTAATCCGGGAAATGCGCTCCGTAGCGTATGCGAAGTAATTAAATTAATGTAGATTTGAATATCTGCTTGCAAGTGCAGGCGCTATGTTGTTCCTGCACAAGCTTCTTTCCTGTCATTTTTAAAATATACGGCCTATGGACTATAAAAACCCCGAGAGCGTAGCCCTTCTTATCCGAAGGCATCTGCGCAAAATCCTTATCGTTTTGGTATTATTCATCCTGGTAGTCACTTCTTTGAAAACCGTTGGCCCGGAAGAAGAAGGAGTGGTATTGAACCTGGGACAGTACTCGCGTACCGTGCAACCGGGGCTCAATTTTATTTTGCCCTTTGGTATCGAAACGATGTACAAAATACCCGTACAGCGGCAATTGAAACAAGAGTTTGGCTTTAGGACCGTCTCTACGGACAGCCGGTCGGAATACACCAAGCGCAACCTCGGCGACGAATCAATGATGCTCACCGGCGACTTAAACATGGCCGATGTGGAGTGGGTGGTACAATACAGAATCGTTGACTCTTATCGCTTCCTTTTCCGCGTCCGCAATGCAGAAAAAACGCTCAGAGACATGTCAGAGGCAGCCATGCGGAAAACCGTGGGAGACCGCACTGTGAACGAGGTGCTCACCGTAGGACGCCAGGAAGTGGCCTCAAACGTAGAGGTACTACTGCAAGAGCTCTGCAACGAATACGAAAATGGCATCCGGATAGATCAGGTAGTACTGCAGGATGTAAACCCTCCTGAGCCGGTAAAACCCTCCTTCAACGCTGTAAACCAGGCACAACAAGAACGCGAAACATTGATCAACCAGGCTGAATCGGAATACAACCGAATCATTCCGCGGGCACGTGGAGAAGCCCAGGAGACCATCCAGCTTGCTGAAGCCTACGCCCTGAACCGGGTGAACACCTCAAAAGGTGAAGCAGAGCGGTTTTTGCTACTCTACGATGCCTATATCAAGGCTCCTGAGGTTACACGTAAACGGATATACCTGGAAACAATGGAGAAAATACTTCCCAAAGTCTCTGGAAAAATCATTGTAGATGAAAAAGGAAACAATGTGCTCCCCCTGTTGAATCTCGATCAGATTAAAAAGGAAAAGAAATGAAAAAAAGAAATATCTTCATATTAGTCATTGTAGTGCTGGCCATCATCGTGGTGTTCAAAAGCTTCTTTATCCTTGATGAGACCCAGCAGGCCATCGTCACCCAGTTTGGGCGACCGGTAGGCGAGCCCCGCACCACGCCGGGACCTAACTTTATCGTGCCGTTTATTCAAAAAGTACAGTTTTTTGACAAACGCTACCTGGAATGGGACGGTGATGCCAACCAGGTACCCACGAAAGACAAAAAGTTCATTTTCGTTGACGCCTACGCCCGCTGGGAAATTACCAACCCTCTTCAGTTTTTCATGAGGCTTAAGGACGAACGAGCCGCACAGTCAAGGCTCGACGACATCCTTGATGGCGAAACGCGAAACGCCATCGCCAGTCACGAGCTACTCGATATCGTACGATCTACCAACCGAAAACCTGAAGTTGCTGACACCATCATTGAACAACTGGAAACACTGGATGACATCAGCGTGGGCCGGGACAAAATTGAATCATTGATTTTGGATAAAGCCAACGAGCGCACCACAGACCTCGGTATCAGGATGCTGGACTTCCGCTTCAAACGCGTGAATTATGTAGATGAAGTACGGCAGAGGGTGTACGACCGGATGATTTCAGAACGCAACCGTATCGCAGACCAATTCCGCTCTGAGGGGCAGGGAGAAGCCCGAAAAATACAGGGTAATAAAGAACGCGACCTGGCACAAATAAAATCGGAGGCTTTCAGGGAAGCTGAAAAAATACGCGGACAGGCCGATGCCGAAGCCACGGCCATCTACGCCAATGCGTACAACAGAAACAACGAAACCCGCAAACTCTACCAATTTCTCCGCTCAATGGAAACCCTGGAGAAGTCGTTAGACGAAGAATCAAATATCATCATTACTACGGACAGCGAGCTGTACAAGTACCTGAAAAAAATGGATTAAACGCCTATTCGGAACTTGACGGCCAAAACAATTGTCGTGATTATGTAGAAAGACGTGCGATATGGAAATTACACCGGAGAATAAGTTGAAGAAAATCATCATCGTGGGAGACAGGGTATTGATAAAACCCAAGAAACACAGCGATAAGACAAAAAGCGGCCTGTACCTACCGCCGGGTGTACAGGAAAAGGAAAAGATACAAAGCGGCTACATCATCAAAGCAGGTCCCGGATGGCCTATTCCCATGCCCGTAGAAGACGACGATTTGTGGAAAGACAAAGACGAACAGGTGAAATACATCCCGTTGCAGGCCAAGGAAGGTGACCTCGCCATTTTTTTGCAGAAAAGCGCCTTTGAAATCATGTACGAAGGCGAAAAATATTTCATCGTGCCACAGTCTTCCATACTTATGCTGGAAAGAGAAGAAGACCTCGCATGATTCAGGAGGGTAGCTCCTCTCCTTTCAGCACTACTTTCTTATGCTCATCTTTGAGCCGGAGGTCAGCAACGATACGGTCTTTGGTGGGGTTGGCTAATGAGAAAATCACGATAATGACGGCAAACCAGGCCGCAAAAAGTTCGTTTGCGCTCAGGTAAAGCCCCGCCACGGCAAATACCGAAGCAACAAATAAGTAAAGATACTTTTGAAGAGAAATGCGCGCGTAGCTGAGCAATTTATCGGAAAGCTCAGGTTCTGCCCGGGCATCCTTGATTCCGGCTCCAAAATCCCGAAGTGATTTCACCAGCAATACCAGGATCACAATCGAGAAACCGGCCATTAAGAAGTACACCGGTATTCTTGTAGCTATGGGAGTAATATTGCCTGCCAACAGCTCCAGGTAAATCCACGAAAAGGCTAACAGCGGTAGCCCCACGCTCAGGTAAGCCCGGTTGATTAATTTTGTCTGAAATTCCTTACTGTTTTTATAGGGAAATTTTCTACTTTTCATTTTCGATTAACGTTTGGAAAAACTATGCAAATACACCTCAAAATTAGCCTTCTTTCCTTAACAATTGCCTTTCTTTTGTTGATTTCGTGCGATCGAAAAAACCAACAGAAAAACCACATTCATGACGATTCCCTTGCCGCTACACTGAGGGTGCTGCACGACAGCCTCGACCACTCATGGGCGGTGATGATAGCTGACGACGACGAAAAGCTGAGCGCCATGAAACGGCTTTTGATGGAAATTTCCTATACAGGCAGCTATGACAAAGCCCGGCACGCCGAGCTGATAGCGCTGGTAGATCAGCTAAAGCAACTGCGCTACGACCGCATAACCATGGAAAACTCCTCATTGATCGACCAGTACGACTCCGCCACTAATGATGTATCCCGCATGGTCATCGAGTTTGCCTATCTGAGCCCAGCCTATGAGCAAAGCGACCTGATGAAGGAACTGGTAAACGACATTACTTACAAAAACAGCATGGTGCTGCTCTACAGAGTGCACTACGATAAGTTTGCTGAGGAAATAAATGATCTTCATGTAGAGTACAGAGAAAGGCTCGATTCTGTCGCTAAACCCTTGCCCCTGTTCAAACTGCCGCCCGAGGCCATTTAGCATTCGGCAGTTGCCCAACGGTTGGTGACGACTATCGCCTCCTTTTTGATAGGTTGCCCTTCGCATTAGCCGTATCAAACCGATAATATCCTTTCACGGGCAGGTGGTCAGAACTTCTGATTTTGTCTATCACCTCAA
>CAYUJK010000154.1:6916-8486 GCA_964444895.1 uncultured Roseivirgaceae bacterium | reverse complement strand
GCCATACCGACAATGAGGGCTATCGATCGGCCAACATCCGGCTGTCGCAGCAAAGAGCCGACGCGGTGCGAAACTACCTTATTGAAAAAGGGGTGGATGCTCGCCGAATACGCTCAGTAGGTTACGGCCCCAACCATCCCGTAGCACCAAACGATACCGAAGACAACAAAGCCAAAAATCGACGCGTGGAGGTAGAGATCACGAAGGTAGATTGATCGGTATGCTTTTGAACAGGCAATTCTCCGCTTGACAGCACATTCGCTTTCAATGGATTGAATTTGATCAACCTAAATTTAACAGCATCATTGGCCTTCTCCGAAGCTCATATCTATTGCGGTTTTTGCTTTTGTATATCAGCGAGGGTCTTGCCACTTTGCCGCGCAAACAGGCGGTGCTTGGGATCGCCCAATACCTGCGCACTGTAAATACCTGTGTGCCCCGAAAACAAATAGGCAGTAAAACAGGCTATAGCCACGAAAACACCACACTCTACACCGAACAGCTCAATTCCCATCACGGTGCAGGCTATAGGGGTGTTAGTGGCGCCTGAAAACACCGCTACAAAGCCCATACCCGCCAGCAGCGCCATAGGCAGCGGCACGAACCATGCGAGCGCGTTGCCTAACGTAGCCCCTATAAAGAACAAGGGAGTCACCTCTCCTCCCTTAAATCCTGCCCCCAGCGTGAAAGAGGTGAAGAGTATCTTTGCCAGAAAGTCGTACACGGGAAGCTCGCCGCTGAAAGCATCTTCAATGACAGGTATGCCCAGACCAATATAGCGCGTAGAACCTGCAGCCCAAACAGCCGCAGCGATAAACACGCCTCCGACTACAGGCCTCAGGGGAGGATACCGGATGACTTTCTTAAATAAATCTCCCCAAAAGTGTGTTGATTTCGAAAATACGAGTGCCGTGAGCCCAAACAGCACACCCGCGAGCAACGCCCACAGCATAGCAGGCAGTGTGAACTCAGGCACCAGCGGGATCACATAGTCCGTATGATCTACCTGCCACCAATGGCAGGTATAATCAGCCACCAGGGCTGCCAACATGCTGGGCAATAGCGAGGTGTAGTTCACACGCCCCACCACAAATACCTCCAACGCAAAGATAGCGCCCGCGAGCGGCGTACCGAAAACAGAGGCAAACCCAGCACTCACCCCGGCTACCAACAGCGTCTTACGGTCGCGGTTTTTTAGCCTGAAGATTTTGGTAAACTGATCGGCGATGGCGCCTCCCATTTGTACAGCAGTACCTTCACGTCCGGCAGAGCCGCCGAAAAAATGGGTGGCGATGGTGCCGAATAGCACCAATGGGGCCATCCGGAAAGGGATGATCTTTTTGGGGCTATGAAATTCCTCTAACAGTTGGTTGTTTCCTTTTACCACGGTTTCGCCCCAGTAGTGGTAGCTAAGACCGATTGCCAGACCACCCAAAGGTAGCAGCGCTATGATCCAAACGTGACCCTCTCGCCAGGCAGTAGCCCAGTCCAGCGAATACAGGAAAAAGGCCGACGCACTTCCGGCGAGAATACCGATTAGCGTGCATATCAACAGCCATTTTACCAGAAA
>CAYUJK010000154.1:0-6816 GCA_964444895.1 uncultured Roseivirgaceae bacterium | reverse complement strand
GCCCCGTTTTAAAGTTTTTCATTACCTTCATGCCAAACTGGCTTTGACCACATGACAAGACTGATAATAGCGACACTTATAATAGGCTTGGTAGCCTTCGGGATCTACCGCATTTACCGGTACTATGTGCCTGAGAAACTAAGCGAGGCCATCATGGAAGACCGGATTCCAGAATACCTCCCCGAAAAAATGAAAGCAAATGCGCGTGCCATGCGTAAGATAATGGACGAAAATGCAGATGAAGTAGTCGCTTACCTGGACCACAACGAGGTGTCCGTGCAGGAGGTGTCGGCTTTTATTGACGACATCAAGTACCGGGAGGTGGAAACCTTGGTGAAAAAATCAAAAGAAGAAGCCTTTGACGACCCGAACGAAGCCTTTGATTTCATCAAGCAGAATTTTGATTTTGGCGATCTGCCGGTAGAAAATTTCAGAGACGACTTCATCGAATATTATGACAAGGGGAAATTTAAGCTTGCAGTGACGTACTTTGAAATTAACAAAGATCAGATGCAGGCCATGTTTCCGGTAGTGAAAGAAACCCTCAAGAAAATGCTGGAGGAAAAATCAGAAAGTACTGGCAAATAAAAACATGTAGGTTTTACCCATTTAATCTCGCCTATCATACACTTTTATTGCCTAATTTGCCTGCCATTTGAGATAGAGGGATATGCTGGGAATAAAAAACAACGCGCGACTTGCCATTGACCTGGGCAACAACAACACCATACTCACTGACCGTCTTAGCAAGGCTTCGTCGCAGCCTTCGTGCATAGCGCTGCACCACCAAAATAAATCGGTGAAAGCCGTAGGCGCTGAAGCCTATGACATGTTAGGCAAAACACACAGCAAATTCAAGGTGGTGAAACCCCTGAAAGGTGGCGTGATCGCCGACTATGATTCCGCGAGCAAAATGCTTAGTACATTGATTCATCACCTCCACCCTCAACGAACGATTTTCAGCAAATTTGACTGCATCATCTCGGGCGTCCCCTTTTCCACTACCGAGGTGGAGCGCCGCGCATTGCGAGACGCGCTGTCACAGTTTAGTTCTTCCAAAACCTTCCTCCTTTTCGAACCCATAGCTGCCGCTATAGGTATGGGCCTCAATATTACCGAGCCCGACGGTAAATTTATTGTAGACATCGGAGGCGGCATCACCGAGGCAGTCATCATTTCGCTTTCGGGTGTTGTTAACCACCGGTCGATCCGGTTGGCAGGCGACAATTACGACCAGGATATCCAGAACTATGTCCGCAAAAAACACAACATTGACATAAGCCTGCGAACTGCCGAGCAGCTAAAGATTGCCATCGGTTCGGTAGCGCAAGCCAATGGCCGGGATCACGGCAGCTGCCACGCCATAGGAAAAGACCTTCGCAGCGGTGTGCCACGAAAAGTAGATATCCACCCTGAAGAAATCACCGAGGCAATCGAATCTACGGTCACCAAGATCGAACAGATTATCATGCAGACGCTCGAAGAGTGCCCTCCCGAACTGGCGGGAGACATTTATGCCAACGGGATATACCTCACCGGCGGCGCATCGCTTTTACGAGGGTTTAAAGAGAGACTTGAGACCAAAGTAAAAATACCCGTTCACCAGGACCCCGACGCCTTTTTATCTGTGGCCAAGGGAATTAACAAGGCGCTAAGCCATCCGGCTAAATTCAAGCCCGTGCTGATTGATTAGCACAGCTTCTCCAACGAACTCTTCAGGAAAATACTCCGAAACCCCTGGCCATAAACACAGCAAGCAAGGGTATGAGAGAAGCAACAATAATCTCAATCAAGATCAACCTGGATATGAGGCGGTAATCATTTTCAGGGATCACAATCGATTCGCCATTCTTCAGTTTCTTCCTCCATCGCAAAAAATAAACGGTAGGATATATCGAGAGCAGGCCCACAACGGTAAAAAGACCTATTTTTCCCCACAAAAGATAATTGTTCGTGTAATAGAGTACGCCTTTTCCGAACAGAAACATTTTCGAAAACCCCGTGGCTAACACCATCACCGAGGCAATCCCATACCAGGCGTCTACCCGGCCGATAATCCTTGCCATCGTATCGGTGATGTCTTTTCGGAAAAGAACAGCTTCTATGATGAGCGAAACAAACAACACAATGAAGCTCGCATAATGCAGGTAAGTAATAATGGCTTGAGCAATCATGACATGTAATATCCAGGTTTTTATTCCCTGAAAATTATCATCAAAAAGCCACTACTCAAAAAGTAAATTCACTAATTTATGTAACTATTTGCTTGTTAGAGACTTACAATTCGGTCTACATGCGCTATTAATGCTATGATCATCAAAACTATGGGAAATATGATTTCAAAAAATAGGATGCTGACACTCATGCTCGCCCTGGTGGGTGCACTGACTTTGATAAGTTCGTGCGGCATGCGAAGGGTACACATTCGCGCTCTTCAGCCGGCGCTGGTCTCCGTACCAGCTGACGTGCGTACATTGGTTATCTTAAACCGCTCTAATCCGCCCGACGACAACCAGGCTGTAATCGGGGCTATTTTGTCAATGGACCTGCCTGGCGAACGGAAAGCTGCGGTCCAGGAAGCCCTCAACGGACTCCATGCGCAGCTCACCTCATCCTCGCGCTACAGTGTTGTCCGGGCATCAGAAGAAATGGCTGGAAGTAATCTCTCTACCGCCTTTCCTGAACCGCTCACCTGGGAAGAAATCGAAGGCCTGTGCGACAAGTACGAAGCCGACGCCGTGGTGGCCATGGAAGTATTCAGCACCAAGTACCTGATCACCGAGGGCACGCGAATGGCAAGAAAAACGGTGGAATTAGCGGGGATAAAGAAACAAATTGAAGTTCCCGAGTTCTATGCCAATGGCGTGGCGACGGCGAGCATAGGCTTCAGGCTGTACGATCCAAGACTAAAAAGCGTAGCCGATGAGCGGCTATTTACGACGGACGGCACCTGGGAAGCCGGCGGCTCCACACCCGCTGATGCCATGAGGGCGCTGACGGGAAAATCAGAGGCGCAGAAAAGAGTGAGCTACGACGCGGGGCTAAGCTATGGCGCACGCATCACACCTACACCCATCACCATCACAAGGCCATTTTACGATCGGCCAAAAAACAATGTAGCCATCACAAAAGGCACCCGCCAGGCAGACTCCAACCAATGGTATGAAGCCCTGGACACATGGAAGAACGGCGCTGAAAATGCTACCAAATCAAAAATCGCCTCACGCCTTGCCTACAATACCGCCATCGCCTTTGAGGTAATCGGGGATTTCGAGAGCGCCATTTTCTGGGCAAATAAATCGTATGTAGACTACGGCAATAAAAAAGGGATGGAATACTCTCGTGCGCTGCGCCGCCGGGTAAACCAACAAGCCCGCCTCAACGAACAGTTAGGGGAGTAAGTTCGTTAAGAAGTATGTGGAAAATAATAGTTGAACGCCAAGCTATTTAATATTAATTTTACGTTTTCAAATCTGGAGATGAGCGACGAAATAAAGCACGAATGTGGGATTGCATTGATCAGGCTGAGGAAACCTCTGCAATATTATATCGATAAGTATGGCATTCCCACCTATGGAATGAACAAGTTGTACCTGCTGATGGAAAAGCAGCACAACAGGGGGCAGGACGGAGCCGGTGTAGTAAACATCAAGATCAACAGTAAGCCCGGAAGCCGGTACATTAGCCGGTACCGCTCCATCGACCCAAGACCCATCATCAGCATCTTCAACAAGATCTCCAAGAAGTTTAAAAAAGCCTACAAAAAGAATCCAAAGAAATTTTACAGCGAACACTGGCTGAAGGACAACGTGGCCTTCACCGGGGAGGTGTGGCTGGGGCATCTTCGCTATGGCACACACGGCGAAAACAACATTGAAGCATGCCACCCTATGCTGCGGCAGAACAACTGGCGAAGCCGCAACCTGGCCGTAGCCGGCAATTTCAACATGACCAATGTAGACGAGCTCTTCGATATCCTCATCAAGCTGGGGCAGCACCCGAAAGAAAAAGCCGACACGGTGACGGTAATGGAGAAAATAGGCCATTTCCTGGACCTGGAAAACCAAGACCTTTTTGATCATCTTAAAGACCAGTATTCAAACCAGGAAATTACCGAGATCATCGAAAACGAGCTTGACCTGGCCCGCGTGCTGCAAAGGAGCTGCAAAGATTTTGACGGAGGCTATGCCATGGCCGGCCTCACAGGATACGGCGCTTCGTTCGTCGTGAGGGATCCCGCCGGTATCAGACCTGCGTACTACTATGCCGACGACGAAGTAATCGTAGTAGCCTCAGAAAAGCCGGCAATAAAGACGGCCTTTGACATTGATTTCAACGAGATAAAAGAAATAAAACCCGGCCACGGACTTATTGTGAACAAGGCCGGCGACTACAGCGAGGCAAAAATCCTGGAGCCTCTTGTAAAAAAATCGTGTAGCTTCGAGCGCATTTATTTCTCCCGCGGGTCTGATCCCGATATTTATGCCGAAAGGAAAAAGCTAGGCAAATACCTGGTACCTCAAATACTGGAAGCCGTAAATTTTGACTTGAAGAATTCGGTGTTCTCCTACATTCCCAACACAGCCGAAACCGCCTTTCTCGGAATGATTTCAGGACTGGAAGACTACCTCAGCAAAAAGAGACAGGAATACATTATAGAGAAAAAGCCGACGCTGGAAAAAGTGGAGGAACTACTCGACTTCAGGCCCAGGGTAGAGAAATTGGTGGCCAAAGATGCCAAAATGCGCACGTTCATCACCGATGACAACAAGCGCGACGACCTGGTAGCTCACGTGTATGACACCACCTACGAGGTGATCCGAAAAGGAAAAGATACCATCGTGATTCTCGACGACTCCATCGTGAGAGGCACCACGCTGGAAAAAAGCATCCTCAGGCTTCTCGACAAAATTGGCCCTAAAAAGATTGTCATTGTCTCCTCTGCACCTCAAATACGATTCCCTGATTGCTACGGCATTGACATGTCTAAAGTGAAAGACTTCGTAGCTTTCCGGGCTGTATTAGCGCTTTTGAAAGAAACAGGAAAGGAAAACCTCCTCACGGAAGTTTATGACAAATGCGTTACTTCGGCCAACAAAAGGAACGTGCCCAACTATGTGAAGGAACTCTATGAACCGTTCACGTATGACGAGGTCTCAAGAAAAATTGCTCAGATCATCACCCCTCCCGACATGAATGCCGAAGTAGAAGTAGTATACCAAACGGTAGAGAATCTCCACAAGGCATGCCCCAATCATCTTGGAGACTGGTATTTCACCGGCGACTATCCTACCCCAGGCGGCAACAGGGTAGTGAATAAGGCTTTCGTTAATTTCATGGAAGGGAAGTTGGTAAGGGCATACTAAAAGCAGCTATTTTTTTAATACAAAATCTTCGATCTTTTCCGCCGGCATTTCGTCCTGCTTCATCTTATAGAGGTACTTGGCCAGGTAGTGTCCGCCTATACCGCTGAAAATATGCCATAGAAAGTGTGTGCCCATGGCCAGTGGCAGCAGCTCCATTTTGTCAATAGTCCTGAAAACGAGCGCCGTGATCAAGCACCCTATCGAGAGGAAAATATCTGCGGCATAGTGGTAGCGGTTCATCCGCAGGTAAATGACAATTGGCAGAAAGAGCAGCGTGCCTCCTACCGCATACGACACATTTACGGCCACCTGCGGATCAAACACCTCGTGTGCCAGGTACCTCGACAGGAACAGCGGCAAAATAATAAAAACGACTAGCCAGGGGTTTTTCAACACTTTATACCAAAAATAGAGACTCACCCCCAAGGTGAGCACGGCTGCCGGGAAAACGTCCATCCAAAGAAAGAAAACCGAAATGCGAAAAGCATGAAACAGGGTACTGCCCATGCCATTGAGAAACATAAGCGGAATGCAAAACCACAGAAAACGATACTTGTCAATTTCCCGGTGCGTTTTAAAAGCCCAGTAGACGGCTGGCAAGGCTATAAACAAGGAAGAAAACGCGTTCCAGGGCTCAACGATGATGTTCTCTGGGTTTGTCTCGTGATAAAACTGTCCACCGTCACTTATCTGAAGGTGCAAAAGCGTAACGATACCCATTACCATTCTGAACATACCCCAAAATAAAGGCTGAATTGATAGGAATCAAATTTTTCTGCGCGAATAGTTGGTAGAAAAAAATAGCGACTTAAGTGCGTGATTTCTTGTCAAACAATGATCATCTACTCGCTGATCTCCACCACAAATTCTCCTTGCTCCAATAATTTTTTCGCTTTTGGAAGTGCTTTTAAAAGTATTGCTTTCATCTTAATATTCGATGTGTTTCCGCAAGTGACCCATATAAGCTTAGGTGTGATTTCTTATTGCTCTATGAGATTAAGGAAATCGTCGTCTCTGCTCATAACAACTACTTGATCCTTTCTGGCTCTTTCAAAAATCTCAATGTCAGAGGCATCTCTAAGCCCCAAGGATCTAACAGACTCAGCCTTAATATCATTAAATGTTCTATTAGTCCATGCAGCTATGGCAGGAGACAACTGTGCTTCTATTCATATTTTCATGCTGCAATAACCGGATGATCAATTTTGCCACGCGCATATTTTATTGCGGCTTCAATATCTCCCTTTTCCAAATCTGGTAGTTCATCCAAAATCTCCGCATGGCTAAGGCCCGCAGCTAGTAAATCCAACACATCTACCACCCTTATTCTCAGTCCTCTGATACAAGGCCTGCCGCCACATTGTTCTGGGTTTACGGTAATGCGTTGCCTCCAATCATTCATCTCTAACTAGTTTATACTAATAACAAATATAACACATATAAATCATAC
>CAYUJK010000153.1:0-8488 GCA_964444895.1 uncultured Roseivirgaceae bacterium | reverse complement strand
TTGGAATCCTTCGGATTCGAAAAGTACGATATTCGTCATCGGTAGATATAGATTACACAAGACAAATCAACAATGGCAAAAAAAATACTATTCATCGACCGCGACGGCACCATCATCGTGGAGCCACCGGAGGACTTCCAGATCGACTCGCTGGAAAAGCTGGAGTTCATTCCCAAGGCCATTTCCTGCCTGCGCAAGATCGCCGAAGAGCTGGACTACGAGCTGGTAATGGTCACTAACCAGGACGGTCTCGGCACAGACTCTTTCCCCGAAGACACCTTCTGGCCTGCCCACAACAAGATGATGAAAACCCTGGAAGGGGAGGGAGTACTGTTCACCGAAGTCCTTATCGACCGCTCGTTTGACCACGAAAACAAACCCACGCGCAAGCCCCGCACGGGCATGTTGACGCACTATTTGAAAGGCGACTACGACCTGGCCAATTCGTACGTGATCGGCGACCGCCTCACCGATGTAGAGCTGGCCAAAAACCTGGGTGCGAAAGCGATATTCTTTTCCGACAAACCCAATGCAGAAGCAGCGTTAGTCACCAATGATTGGGACGAGATATACCGCTTTCTCAAGCTTCCTGCCCGGATAGGCCGGGTGGAGCGCAATACCAAAGAAACGCAAATCAGCGTGGAGGTGAACCTCGACGGCACGGGCGCCACAGATATCTCCACAGGTCTCGGCTTTTTCGACCACATGCTCGATCAGCTCGGCAAGCACGGAAAAATTGACCTTACGGTGAAAGTGAACGGCGACCTCCACATCGACGAGCACCACACCATAGAAGATACGGCCCTGGCGCTGGGCGAAGCTTTTTTGAAAGCCCTGGGCGATAAAAAAGGCATCTCGCGCTATGGCTTTCTCCTGCCCATGGACGATTGCCTGGCGCAGGTAGCCATTGACTTTGGCGGACGGCCCTGGCTGGTGTGGGAGGCAAAATTCCAACGTGAAAAGATCGGCGAAATGCCTACGGAAATGTTTATGCACTTTTTCAAGTCGTTTTCCGATACTTCTAAGAGCAACCTGAACATCAAGGCCGAGGGTGACAACGAGCACCACAAGATCGAAGCAATCTTCAAAGCCTGGGCCCGGGCCATCAAAATGGCCGTAAAGCGCGACCTGAAAGAGATAGATGATTTGCCGAGCACGAAGGGGGTGTTGTAGAGTAAGGCAGTGGCAGGAGGCAGGAGGCAGTACCCCTCCCCACGGTCATTCCGTTTGCCCCGAAGACATTCGCGGAGGCTTTTGACGTAAGGAGAAAGCCGTGGCGATCTGGTAAATGAGAACACTGATTGAGTGTAGGCAGGGCACTTACTAAATACCGATACAGATTACTACCCAATAAACTGTAACTCAACCAGAAGCCAGAAACGAGCAACAAGTAACAAACAACAAGCAACATGGAACTAACCCCCGACCTCTCAATTACCAACTGGATATGGGTGCTGCTTTGTGCCTTGTGCATTGGCATGGGCAAGGCGGGGATATCCGGGCTGGGCATGCTCATTGTGCCCATCCTGGCAGGGGTATTTGGCGCCAAGCCATCCACGGGCATTTTGCTTCCCATGCTCATTATGGGAGATGTTTTCGGAGTGATCTATTACCACCAGCATGCTGATTTGAAGTTGTTACTGAAACTTGCTCCTGCCACGGTGTTGGGAATCCTGGTGGCGGTGTATGTGGGCGACCTTGTGGATGACGCACAGTTCCGCATCATACTCGCCGTCATCATCATTGCTGGGCTGGCCATCATGATACTGAACGAACGAAAAAAGGCAAAAGACGTGGTTCCCCAAAACTGGTATTTTGCGTCTTTTTCGGGTTTGTTGGGGGGATTTACCACCATGATCGGCAATGCTGCCGGGCCGGTGATGTCGATTTATTTTCTATCCTTAAATCTTAAGAAAAACAACTTCATTGGCACTTTTGCCTGGTTTTTTCTTTTGGTCAATGTATTCAAAGTGCCTTTTCACGTCTGGCAGTGGGAAACTATCACTGGGCAAACTTTCCTGTTTAACCTCATGATGCTGCCCCTTATCGTGGTAGGATTTTTTATTGGGGTGAGGCTGGTAAAGCTCATTCCCGAGAAACCTTACCGGATATTCATCATCGGCACCACGGCCCTGGCGGCGTTAAAGCTTTTTTTCTAAAAAAGAAAAGGCGGTCTTACACCGCCTAATCCTTTAACTACCAACCGTACTATAAAACCCTTATCTTTAATTCCTTCCTATTGTTTTCCAAGTTTAAAATAGAGGGCGGATCATCCCTACTTACCTAACTTCTCGACCGCCCGTCTAATACCCCAAAACCAATTAAACATTTTTAGCCTATTCCCTGATCACATTCCCGGCTTCCCCTCTGTCAACTGCTTCTGCTACCCTTCTTGTCTTCTGCACTTCTGCCGGGTTTGATGACCTGGGTTTTGACAACCAATTTCAGATATACCAGTTGCCAAAAACATGCTAATATTTTAACTTGTTGATTTCCAATTGTTTAGTTGTGTGCCAATTCCTGGCACGGTCTAAGAGTGGGAAGATTTTCCTGTTTTGGGAAAAAACAGTTGAGAGTGGTAGATTTGGAGGCTTAAAACTCTCAAGGTATAGCTTAGGCATTTTTATTATGAAATTTTTCAATGAAAATCAAAAGATTGATTTACTTGGCTAATACCCTAATTTGGAATTCCTTATTGGTGTCTCAACGTCTTACAATAAATCAATACATAAACTATGAATAGAAAAATACGATTAGGAATGGTGGGTGGCGGTAAAGGCGCGTTCATCGGCGCTGTGCATCGAATCGCCGCCGCGATTGACGGCCAAATCGAATTGGTGTGTGGCGCCTTCAGCAGCAATCCGGAAACCTCCAAAGCCTCGGGACAAGAGCTATACCTGCCGGCAGAAAGGGTCTACGGATCCTACAAGGAAATGATTGAGAAAGAAAAAGCGCTTCCAGAAGGAGAGCGGATGGACGCTGTGTCTATTGTAACGCCTAACCACGTTCACTTCGAGCCGGCCCGGCTGGCGCTGGAAAACGGCTTCCACGTCATCTGCGATAAGCCCGTAACATTTACTACAGAAGAAGCCATAGAGTTAGAAAAGCTGGTGAACAAAACCGGGCTCATATTCGCCCTTACACACACCTACACAGGCTATCCCATGGTAAAGCAGGCCAGGCAAATGGTAAAATCCGGCGTGTTTGGCAAGATCAGAAAGGTGATTGTGGAGTATCCGCAAGGATGGCTTTCTACCCGCGTAGAGGCCACCGGACAAACCCAGGCCAGCTGGCGCACCGACCCCTCAAAATCAGGGAAAGCGGGAGCGGTAGGCGATATTGGCACCCATGCCGAAAACCTGGCGGAAACCATCAGCGGATTGAAAATCAAAGAACTAAGCGCGGATGTAAGCATCTTTGTAGATGGCCGCCTGCTCGATGACGACGCCAACGTCTTGTTGCGGTTCGACAACGGCGCCAAAGGCGTGCTGCACTGTAGCCAGATATGCGCCGGCGAAGAAAATGCCATCAACATCCGGGTATATGGTGAAAAAGGCGGCTTGGAGTGGCATCAGCACGATCCGAATACCATGCTGGTAAAGTGGCTGGACCAACCCACGCAAATATACCGCACCGGCACCGGACCTATGGGCGAAGACGCCGCCGCGCATACCCGCACGCCGGCAGGACACCCTGAGGGATACCTGGAAGCCTTTGCTAATATCTACCGCAACTTTGCCTATACAGTAAATGCAAAAATAGAAGGAAAGCAGCCCGACAAGCAGCACCTCGACTTCCCCACCATCGCCGACGGCGTTCGCGGAATGAAATTCATCGACGCCGTGATCGAATCAGGGAAGAACAATGCGAAGTGGACGGAGATGGGGTAACCTAGGTTCAGTGTTCAGTAATCGGTAATCGGTAATCTGTATTCAGTCTTAAATGTATTTTTAGTATGGGTTATGTGGCAAGTTTTAAAGAGTTGGAAACTTATAAGTTAGCAAGAGAAATTGCATTTGATATCTTTATAGTTTCGAAGTCTTTTCCCGCTGAAGAAAAATATTCTTTGACCGATCAAATAAGACGTTCTTCGAGAGCAATTGGTGCTCAGATTGCTGAGAGCTGGGGAAAAAGGAGATATGAAAAGCACTTTGTTTCCAAGCTTACGGATTCAGATTCAGAACAATTTGAAACCCAACATTGGATAGATGTGGCTCGTGAGTGCGAATACATCTCGTCTGAGGAGCATTCCAAACTGATAAATAAATGTGAATTATTAGGCAGAATGATTAACAGAATGATTCAAAAAGCAGGTCAGTTTTGTAAACCAGATCAGCAAACCGCAATGCCCTAAACACCCTAAACGCTGTCACTGAATACTGAATACCGAACACCGAATACTAATTACATTTTAATACACTCAATTAACTCAAGAAATATGAAAGGACCAGCAATATTCTTAGCGCAGTTTATGGGAGACCAGGCGCCCTTTAATAACCTGGAAAGTATATGTAAATACATGGCCGGCCTTGGCTACAAGGGAGTGCAGATTCCTACGTGGGACGGCCGCTGTGTCGATTTGAAAAAATTGGCCGAAAGCAAGACCTACGCCGACGAAATCAAGGGAGTAGTAGAAAGCTGCGGGTTGGAGATCACCGAGCTGGCCTCGCACCTGCAGGGGCAGTTGGTGGCCGTGCATCCCGCTTACGACACCATGTTTGACGGCTTTGCTGCGCCGGAAGTAAGAGGCAATACCAAAGCTCGCACCGAGTGGGCCATTCAGCAAATGAAATGGAACGCCCAGGCAAGCAAAAATCTCGGCTTGAATGCCCATGCTACATTCTCCGGGGCGCTCCTGTGGCCATTTATGTACCCCTGGCCGCAGCGACCTGCCGGGTTAGTTGAAGCGGGCTTCAAGGAGCTTGCCAAGCGATGGAAGCCCATTTTGGATGAATTTGATAAAAACGGTGTGGACGTATGCTACGAGCTGCATCCGGGAGAAGATCTCCACGACGGCATTACATTCGAAATGTTCCTGGAAGCTACGGGCAATCACAAAAGGGTAAATATCAACTACGACCCCAGCCACTTCCTGTTACAACAGCTGGATTACCTGCAATTCATCGATTTTTATCACGAAAGAATAAAGATGTACCACGTGAAAGATGCGGAGTTCAACCCATCCGGGAAAGTAGGAGTGTACGGCGGCTACCAGGGTTGGGTAGAAAGGGCCGGAAGGTTCCGCTCGCTGGGAGATGGGCAGGTGGACTTCGTGGGTATTTTCAGCAAGCTGGCCCAATACGACTACGAAGGCTGGGCGGTGCTGGAATGGGAATGCTGCCTGAAACACCCCGAGGACGGAGCGCGCGAGGGCGCCATCTTCATCGCCGATCATATCATCCGCAAAACGGAAAAGGCCTTCGACGACTTTGCCGGCTCAGGCGCTGACGACGAAACCAACCGGAAGATTCTGGGGATTTAAGAAGGAATGATGGAATAGTGGAAAGCTGGAATATTGGGTTGCAAACATTTACCTGTCTACTCACCAATCCATTCATCCATTATTCCATTCTTCCTTAGTTCCATCCCTCCCGTCGGAACCGGTTGTGGAAAAACGTGTGCAGATGTTCGGTGTATTTACTTCATTTACCGGGCTTTATATAGAATCATTACTTTAACTTTTATTGTAGGGAATATTTAAGATGTGGGAAGATAATCCGAAAAGATCGGTCAGAAGGGCGGGATTTGCCTTTGGTCTGATAATGTGTGCCTTTTTTTGTTTTACATCGTGCACAAAAAAACTACCCGAAAAGCGGGTGCTGATATTTACCAAAACGGAAGGCTACCGGCATGAATCCATCCCCGATGGGCGTGCGGCACTTCTTCAACTTTGCGCCGATAAGGGTATCAAGGCCGATACTACTGAAAACGCTGCTTATTTCACCACTGATAGCCTTAAAAGGTACAGTGCGGTCATCTTTCTCTCCACCTCCGGCAATGTGCTCGACTACCGCCAGCAGGCTCATTTTGAGCGGTACATCCAGGCCGGCGGAGGTTTCGTGGGCATACACTCGGCTACCGATACGGAGTACCAATGGCCCTGGTTTGGCAAGCTGGTAGGCGCGTACTTTATTAACCACCCCAAGCAGCAAGACGCCACCCTGCAGGTAAAGGACCGGAAACACCCCTCCACGCAGCATCTTGAAGAAGAGTGGAAGCGTTTCGATGAATGGTACAACTTCCGCGATTTCAGCAAAAATATTAATGAGCTTATCTTCATCGACGAGTCCTCTTACGAAGGAGGAAAAAATGGAGACTATCACCCCCTGGCCTGGTACCAGGAATACGATGGCGGCAGGGCTTTTTACACTGCCCTTGGCCATACCTCTGAAAGCTACCAGGAAGAAGCATTTCTGAAACACCTGGCAGGAGGTATCGATTATGCCGTCGGAAAGAATACGCTTAACTACAAAAAAGCCCATACTCAGCTGCCTCCGGAGGAATCGAACTTTGTAAAAGACGTACTGGTGAGCAACCTGAATGAGCCTATGGAGCTGGAAGTATTCCGCGGCGGGAAAGTGCTGTTTACCGAAAGGGGCGGAAACCTAAACCTTTTCGATCCCGAAAAAGGCCTGCGAACCATCGCCAAAATCAATGTGAACAATACGTTTGAAGACGGACTGTTCGGCATAGCCAAGGATCCGAATTATTACAAAAATAAATGGATTTACCTTTACTATGCTCCCGCAGGCGACGAGTGGATCATGAACCTGTCGAGGTTTGTGTATGCCGGCGACAGCCTCTTCATGGATAGCGAAAAGGTGATCTTGAAGGTACCCGTTCAGCGGGAGGCCTGCTGTCATACCGGGGGCTCCATTGAGTTTGGCCCGGATGGCCTGCTCTACCTTTCTACCGGCGATGATACCAGCCCTTTTAATAACCCTAACCTCACGCACAATTCTGAAGGCTACGGACCAATGAACGAGATGCCGGGCTGGTCAAGCTACGATGCCCAGCGCAGTTCGGGAAACACCAACGATCTGCGGGGTAAGATACTGAGAATAAAGCCCAATGACGACGGCACGTACTCCATTCCCGATGGCAACCTGTTTCCTAAGGATGGTTCACAGGGAAAACCTGAAATTTACGTGATGGGTTGCAGAAATCCCTACCGCATCTCCATCGACCAAAAGAGAAATATTCTATACTTCGGAGATATTGGTCCTGATGCCAATGAAACAACTGCACGGGGTACGAGAGGTTATGACGAGGTGAACCAGGCAAAAAAAGCGGGTAACTATGGCTGGCCGCTTTTTGTGGGGAACAATCAGCCCTATGCCAAATTCAATTACGCCACCGGCGAAATCGGGCCCATGTTCGACCCGGAGCGCCCTATCAATTCATCGCCCAACAACACTGGAATGCGTGAGTTGCCGCCGGCGCAGCCCGCCATGGTCTGGTATCCCTACGCGGTATCTGACGTTTTCGAAAACCTGGGCACAGGCGGGCGAAATGCGATGGCCGGTCCGGTGTACTATTCAGATATGTATGGCAATTCGCGGTACAAATTGTCGTCCTACTACGATGGGAAGTTCTTTTTCTATGACTGGATGCGTGACTGGGTGATGGCAGCTACCTTTGATGAAAACGACAATTTGCTGTACTACGAACCATTCCTGCCTTCGTTCAAATTTTCAAATATCATGGACATCGCCATTTCTGAAGACGGCGTGATGTACATGCTTGAATATGGAATGAACTGGTTTTCTAAAAATCAGGATGCCACGCTTTCCCGCATTTTGTATTCGGAGAAAAACAAAATTCCCGTGGCCAAAATGGAGGTAGATAAGGTGTATGGCAGCGCGCCCCTAACGGTGAAGTTCAGCGCGGAGAGTTCTTATGATTTTGACAAAGACGATGAGCTGTTTTACAGTTGGTCGTTGGATGGCGAAGAGTTTGCTTCCGACATACAGGCTCAGTATACTTTTGACAACCCCGGGCCCTATGAAGTAAAACTGAGAGTTACGGACCGCGCGGGGGACTTTTCAGAGACTGAAATGGTGGTATATGCAGGCAACAGCGTGCCGCAGGTGAACATAGAGATTCCAGGCAACAACCGCTTTTACTGGGATGGCCGTGTGGTGGACTATGCCGTGAAAGTGAATGACGAGGAAGACGGCAGGTATCCCGGCGGTGGCATAGAGGCTGATGAAATAGCCTTTACCATAGACTATGTGGCAAGCCACGACCGGGTAGAAGCGGAAATGGGCCACAGGCAGAAGGAAACGCAACTGGATGGGGCGCAACTGGTGGAAGATTACAGCTGCTTTACCTGTCATAAGATCGACGAGGCGTCTAACGGCCCGAGTTTTATGGAGGTAGCCCGGCGCTACAAAGAAAGCCCCGCCGTGCTGCGTACGCTGAGCCATAAGATCATCAATGGGGGCAGTGGCAACTGGGGTGAGCGGGAAATGGCCGCTAACCCGAG
>CAYUJK010000152.1:0-8495 GCA_964444895.1 uncultured Roseivirgaceae bacterium | reverse complement strand
TGCACAGGGATCAGTTCTCCATTATGTGAAATGAAATCCAATTGCAGTTTTGGGAAAAAGTTTTCTCCGGGATAATGCTCTTTTTCTTTAGCAAAATTCAATTCCGTTTCTTCCAGAATGATACAACCGGAGAAGGAGCATTTTGCAGTATCTGCCCATTCGGGCTTTGAAAAGTAGCTCATATCGACGAAGGGTTGAGCTTTGCCCGCCAATAGTTCTTCAACTGTCAAGTGGTCACGGGGTTGTGTGAGGACAGAGCCGTTCCATGGCGATGGTCTGTGGCAAGAAAAAGTTAATAGTGCCAGAAAAATAAGCTTTAGCGCTTCTTTCACAGTGGTTTTAGATTTGATTATCCCGTATACGAGAAAAGGCCGCATTTCCCGTCAATCAAACATTTCCTCAAAATGGCGGTAATTTCATTAAAATGCAATGACGCCTATTTTTGATCCGGCATTTCCATTAAAAATGCGTAGAGTGGGTCGGCGGGACTTTTCCTGAAGTTTGATTTTTCGAGCGGCTGCAATATGTCCCTAAATACCATTGGACATCCTTCCAACTTCCAGTCTCCAGTTTTCACAACTATTAATAGTCAACGAAAGAACCTGTACCCCAATTCCTGGTCTATCACCTCATTCGCCTGCCTACAGTTGCCCACTTTCCTTTTATTTTAACAATTAATTAATGTTTTGTTCATTATTAATTAATAAAAACACCCTAAAAAGCATATTGGCATTGCGTAATTTTGTTGTGTTTTACAGCTTGTATGGCAACGCATAAAAACACTGAAAAAGCAAGGCTTTTTCTTCTTCTGCTCCTCACCCCGCCTATATTTTCTTGTGAAAGAAACACCAATCTCATTCTGATTGACGGATCAAGCACGGTTTATCCAATTACGGAGGCAGTATCGGAAGAATTTTTGAAAGTAAATTCGTCTGCGACCATAGCCATAGGAGAATCCGGAACCGGGGGAGGTTTTGCGAAATTCAGCCGGGGAGAAACGGATATTAACAACGCATCTCGCGCCATCACCCCCAAAGAGGTGGAGGAATGTCTGGCAAACAACATACAGTTTATTGAATTGCCTGTAGCTTTCGACGGAATGGCAGTAGTGGTTCATCCGAAAAATAATTGGGTGGATTCCATCACTGTCGATGAGTTGAAAAGGATTTGGGAGCCTGCCGCACAGGGGAAGATTACCCGCTGGAATCAGGTGCGACCCGATTGGCCCGACAGGGAAATTCATCTTTATGGAGCAGGAGTATCCTCAGGTACTTTTGACTACTTCACCGAGGCGATTGTAGGGAAGAAAAAATCCAGCAGGGGAGACTATACCGCAAGTGAGGACGACAATGTGCTTGTACAAGGCGTGTCTCAGGACGTTCTTGCCCTGGGCTATTTCGGGCTGGCCTATTATGTTGAAAATAAAGACAAGCTAAAAGCCCTCGCCATCGACGATTTGAATGACGAAAACGGACGGGGTGCCATATTACCTACTTTTGAAAATGTTTCTAAGGCAACTTATCAGCCTCTTACGCGCCCGGAATTTATTTATGTTTCGTTGGAGGCATGCGAAAGGCCCGCCATTTTAGAATTTATAAATTTTTACCTTACCAAGAGTTCTGGTCTGATCAAAGAAGTGGGGTATATACCTCTTTCTGATGAAACACAAAAACTCGTTCTCGAAAGGTTCAACAAAAGAGAGGTAGGTTCCCTTGTCGCGGGGAGAAATATTGTTGGGGTTGATTTAGGGAGACAATTACGGGAACGAACTTTATGAACCGGCCTTATCAGCTTTTAACGGAAAAAATCATTGAATTTTTTCTCATGGTTTGCGGGGGGATCAGCATTTTGACGACTATTGGAATTCTATATGTGTTGATCAGTAAATCCATTCCTTTTTTCCGGGAAGTTTCCATTGTAGATTTCTTCACAGATACGCAATGGACTCCCTTATATTCGGATCAGCATTTTGGGATTTTGCCTTTACTGACAGGTACCCTGCTCATTACCGTCATTTCACTTGTAGTAGCTCTTCCGCTCGGCCTGATAATAGCCATTTATCTGAATGAATATGCAGATCCCCGGGTAAGGACGGTTGTGAAGCCGTTTTTAGAGATACTGGCATCAGTGCCTACGGTGGTTTACGGCTATTTTGCTTTGGTATTTGTAACGCCGCTGCTGCAAAGCTTCATTCCCGGTCTCGCCGGATTTAATTCCCTGGCGCCCGGAATAGTTATGGGAATTATGATCCTTCCGTTGGTGGCTTCGCTTAGTGAAGATGCCATAAATGCGGTTCCTAACTCACTGCGGGAAGGAGCTTACGCTTTAGGTTCTACTCATTTGCAGACCGCAACGAAAGTATTGGTTCCTGCCGCCTCTTCCGGAATAACCGTTGCGGTGATATTGGCTTTTTCCAGGGCGATAGGAGAAACCATGATCGTGGCCATCGCTGCCGGGCAGCAGCCCCGGTTGACATTAAATCCCCTGGTGCCCATAGAAACGATAACAGCATTCATAGTGCAGGTAGCCAAAGGAGATGTGGCGCAGAATTCCCTTGCCTACAACACCATTTTCGCGGCGGGACTTACCCTTTTCGTGCTCACGTTTATCCTCAACAATATTTCCTATTATTTCAATAAGAAGTTCCATGAGCAATACCAATAATAAAATTCCGAAATGAAGTCGTTAAAAAACACGCTTTTCAAGTACATAGGATTTCTGTCGACACTCGTAGGTATTGTGTTTTTGGTTATCCTGCTCGTCGATATTTTTTCTACAGGCTGGGACCGCCTTAGCTGGGAGTTTGTTTCCGGGTCGCTGTCGCGGCATGCAGAGAAATCCGGGATCTTTCCAGCCATAGCAGGAACCATCCTTATCATGCTGCTCACCGCAATTCTGGCCATTCCCGTGGGAGTGGCAGCGGGAATATATCTGGAGGAGTATGGGAAGAACAACCGCTTTGCTTCCTTACTCGAAATCAATATTTCGAACCTGGCGGGGGTGCCTTCCATTATCTACGGCATTTTGGGTTTGGAAGTGTTTTCCAGGGGACTAAACATGGAGAGTAGTTTTCTGGCCGGAGCGCTAACGTTGTCGCTATTAATTCTACCCATCATCATTGTCGCAACACGCGCGGCCCTAAAGACAGTTCCTTTGTCCCTGAAGGAGGCTTCTTATGCATTAGGCGCTACTAAGTGGCAGACCGTATGGCGTCAGGTATTGCCATATTCATTGGGGGGGATTTTAACGGGTGTTATCCTGGCATTGTCAAGGGCTATTGGGGAAACCGCTCCTTTGATTGTGATAGGGGCGAAGGTGTTTGTCTCTGCACCTCATTCTATACATGATCCTTATACTGTGCTGCCTCTGCAGATTTTCAACTGGGTGTCGCGGCCTCAGCATGAGTTTGCAGTCAATGCTTCGGCCGCGATCATTGTATTGCTGATCATCACATTTGGCATGAACATTACGGCTATTTATTTCCGGAATAAAAGCCAGGCGAGGATTAAATATTGATTCAAAAATTAACGGGTATTAAGCCTGTATAAGACGAATGGGTAAATTTTTGTGAGTATGCAACTAAATCAGAAAGAGGGTCAGGTAAAAATTGAGGCGCAGGGAATTAATTTTTTTTATGGGGACAACCAGGCGCTGAAGAATGTCAGTATTGGCATAAAAAAAAATACGGTAATGGCATTGATCGGTCCGTCAGGCTGTGGCAAAACGACGTTTCTGAGGTTGATGAACAGGATGAACGATTTTGTGGAAGGATCCCGTATGGAAGGGCGATTGCTGATAGACGGCAAAAACATTTATGGAAAGAAGACCAATGTGTTTGAATTGAGGAAAAAAGTAGGTATGGTCTTTCAAAAACCAAATCCCTTTCCGAAGTCAATATATGAAAATGTCGCTTACGGTCTGAGGGTTAACAACTTTAACGATAAAAAGAAAATAGATGAAATAGTGGAAAAGTCACTGGTACAGGCTGCCTTGTGGGACGAGGTAAAAGACGACCTGAAAAAATCCGCTTATGCACTTTCTGGAGGTCAGCAGCAGAGACTTTGTATCGCCAGGACGTTGGCAATAGAACCCTCTATTATTTTGATGGACGAACCGACCTCTGCTTTGGACCCCATTTCCACGGCAAAAGTAGAGGAATTGATTTATCACCTAAAAAATAAATATACAATAGTGATAGTTACACATAATATGCAACAGGCGGGGCGGATAAGTGACAATACCGCGTTTTTCTTCATGGGCGAATTGATCGAAACAGATGAAACCCGGAAAATCTTCACCCACCCGCTGAAAGAGCAGACTCAAAACTATATTACCGGCCGATTTGGTTAATTTACTAATGGAACACATAGAATCTAAACTTTCTCAACTTCAGGAAAACCTGCTGACAATGAACCAGGTGGTGAAGCTCCAGGTGCATAAAAGTAAGCAGGCACTGTTTAACCACGACCTTGAAGTGGCAGAGGATGTGCTTGCCAATGAGATGCGGGTGAATGAACTGGAGCTGCAAATCAACCAGGACTGCAAAAATATGCTGGCATTGTACACACCCCTTGCCATTGACCTCCGGTTTATTCTGGCTTCGCATATTATTGTCCTAAGCCTGGAGAGGATCGGAGACCACGCCGAGAATATTTGCAGGATAGTAAAAGACCTGAACAAAGTGGTTGACGAGAAGATGTTGAAAGCCTTTACGCTCGACGAGATGTTTGACAAGGCGATACGTATGCTGAAAAACAATTTTAAAGCCATAGAAAATAAAAACACAAAGCTTGCCGGTAAGACCTTTAAAAAGGATAAGTTTTTAAACAAGGTAAACCAGGAGGCCATAAAAAAAGCGACGAAGTTAATTCATGAACGGCCAGATGAAACCGAGACAATCCTCAATTTACTGGATGTTGTGAGGAATGTGGAGAGGATAGGGGATCTTTCCAAAAACATCAGTGAAGAGATTTTTTTTCACGTAGATGCCCGGGAGTTGAAGCACTCTCTTTTGAAAAAATGAAACGTCCTGAATGGCGGTTGTGAGCAAAAATGAATATTTTAAATTAAATGTGGCCTCAAAATCTCCTGGAACTCACTAAACTGACGGCAGTGGCCTGATCGGTGGGCTCAGCAAGCTCAATAACGATTAACCATTAACCAATAACGATTGTGTAGTAAGCTATATAAATGGCTGCTTGTCGAATAGTAAATCCAATAATTCCTACCACATAGGGGAAATAATTTTTATGCTTGTTTATTTTATCTTTTGCAATCAAAGACAGCAAAATCAAGCAAACTAAACCAAATCCTATATGCATGTTTTCAATAAACCTGAAATCAAGCCATCGGGAGTTTATTCTCCCCAATGCTGGCAAAGCAAATAACAATGTCAATGTAATCATGTACCTCATGTGAATTTGGGGTTGGCTTTTATGATATATAGCCAGAGAATAAAATGCGATTAACAGAATAATGTCAAAGGTGGTAAGAACGGTTAAGGCAAGGAAATCTCCCTTGATTTGCGCCATATAGAGTGGCAGAAATGAAATGAGTATGAGAACAAAAAGAACATAAGAAAACTTACCCAACAATCTATGAAACCGGTGCATTTTGCCCCTTATCAGAATGGGTTGCACAATGAACAATACGATCCAAAAAGCCATGACGGTAAAATGAAAATGAATGGCTATTCCCGGATTGTTTTCAAAATATGGAAAATGCCCTAAATAGGTTTTATAGAACCCTACTAAGGTGAGTGGGATCAGCAGAACTAAAATGTAACCTAAATTTTTGTATCCTTTTTCCATTGTGAATGGAATTAATTTACGCCCTTGCTAAATAACCTTCATGATCCGAGGTAGCCACATTTCTTTAGTCGCCAAGAATATGCCCATTGCCATGAATATAGTCACTATAAAAAGTAAAATTGACATTTTGAATTGCTCCGACCCCTTATTTCGATCTTTCGTGCGAAGATAAAGTTCAAGTATTGCTAATGGAATCAAGAACGAAGCAAAAGACCAATAGTCAAAAAAATTATCCACACTGAAACCTATGATATCCTGAAGGAAAAACCAGGTTTTATAACCTATTCTTAAAAACCATACCCCACTGGCAGTAATGAATAGTCGAAGCGCCCAACGTCGGTGGGGGGTAATTTGGCGAGTTATTGCATATCGAAATGCCATGATGGTAAAAAAGATGATCAGTAATGCTTCAATACTAATAGCAATGTCTTGAAAGACACTTCCAAAGGAAGGACGGGGACGAGACCATGTCAGATAAAACCCAACGGTTGCCCCAAATAAGACAAAAACCATGTACGATCTTCCTAGCCAGCGGTGGAATTCAGGAAATTTTGAACGTATCTGTGGAATTAACTGTAATGGCCCGCCACCAATCACAACCACTGCGGTAATCAAGTGGATCGCCAGTCCAACATTACCAATGGTATCACCAGGAATATAGCCGTTTGGCATGTGGGTTTCATTCATGCCTTCCAGTCCCATTTGAAAGATCAATGAGCCATGATAGACCGCCACATATCCAGCAAATATCCATTGACCAAGAAGCGTTGTCAGAAACCAGAATATGACAACTTTGTCTAAAAAAAAGCTGGGAAATGAAGGGCTATGTGATTTCATTAGTATATGCAGTTATTTTATCTGTTGAGCTTACTGTGAGGGATTGTCTTTTTGAATTTCTTCCTATATAAACCAGTAAACCATACTCGTGCTAGCCAATAAATCATGGTTAATAGAAGGATAATTACTGGTATAGATACAATCTCTATTCTCTGCATCCACTCGGGAAATACTTGCATTTGTCCTAGAAAGAAGGAACCCGCCGCAATAAACATACCCATGCACATGCGCCATACATGCCTGGCCATGCGTTGAGCGCCGTATAAACCCTTTACAAGAATTACCCTTAAATCCAAGAGCGCTGCTATTACAATAAAACCAGTGAAAATTATCGAAGCCAATTGACGGTGAACGTCCGCCTCATTTTGCACCGTCTTGTAGTTAATTAAGAAACCGGATGCCGCTCCCAAACAAGCGGTTAAAAATGCACCATACTCGAAGTAGCCTATTTGCCCTTCTTTGCGTTTCACAGTCATCCATGCCGTAGTGACTAAATAGACAGTCATCAAGCCTCCAAGCACATCTCCCATATCTTTTATAGGTGCATAATAACCCAAATAAGCAGCTCCGGCACCCGTTATCGACATGGTCACGAAAAATACAAATCCGGCTTTGCGGTGTACCCAGAGGCCCTTTTTTGCAAAAAGCGCCATGAAACCGGAGAGAATTGCGACAAGACCCGAAATTACATGAATATTAAGAATTAGTTTATACATTTTTAGAAGTGGTTTTTAACGAGGTGGCTTTTACTAGTTCTATGGGGACACCATTCCTAGACTGGTTTTAAAAATTTTATAGAAGGGCGGTAATAGAGCCTTTCTGATTTCTTGAAATGGAGTGTGTTATATACTATGATCCCGATATTGTACAAATACAAAATACCTAGGAGTGGAAAAAATGAAAACGGTAGAAATACAGGCACTCTTCTAAAAATAATGATAATTGAGAAAGCAGTGATGTACAGTAAAAATGCGCTGATGCTCCAGGTGATTTGAAAATTCAATATTTGCTGCCCTACCCGATCTACGTTTTTTATTCTACTTTTCTTGAGTATCCAAATGGTGAGCGGTATGACAATGCCCAATATCGGAAAGGCTATAAAGCCCAATTGGGATAAATGGAGCAGGGTCATCAAGGCGGAGTTTTCTTCTAATTCCCAATCAATCAGATATTCCGGACTAACTCCTAAGACTTTGGCAATCCTTTTAAGCGAGTCGCCTCTGGGGTCAGTTTCACCATTTTCTATCCGCTGGACTGTTCTGAGGCTTAAACCGGATTTTTCTGCCAGTTCTTCCTGTGAGAATCCTGATTTGACTCTTCGGACCCTGATTTGGTACGATATTTTGTTTTTAGACATGGAACACACTAAATAATTTGACTACAAGTATAAACTATTGGCATAGCCATGTCAATGACGTGTTTGCGACATTCTTACGTCAAGCTTGTCCACAATATGCTTTTGGCAATATCTAACTGACACTAAGCTTGATAGGAACCCAACACTTGCAGGAAACACATTCTTGAGCAAATATTTCCATTGAAAGTACAAACACGAGCCCGCCCGGAATACAGCGCAATCTCCCGCTTCTCACTCAATCAACCTGCTTGCAGTCTGCCTGACCGGTGGGCTCAGCAAGCTCAATAACTCAAATCCAATAATCGATAACTCAATAACCAATAACGAATAACCAATAACGATTAACCAATACATGCAACCGTTGTCTTACTCGCTAAGCCAGTTTCTCTGCCATTTTTACCACGATACCATCTGAAAAACACCCTAAAATGCCTAAAAATGGCCATTTGTTTCAAATTTGAAAGACAATGTTCATTTTTTGAAACCCCTAA
>CAYUJK010000151.1:0-8517 GCA_964444895.1 uncultured Roseivirgaceae bacterium | reverse complement strand
CCCTGTTGATTTTTGTATATAAACAATCGAGAGGCAGGCAGCACCTACTCTGCCTGAGAAAATTTTACGGATTGTTTAATTGTTGATTTGATTAATTGTCTGATTGAAGATCAAATAGCTCAGCACTCGTTATGAGATGTGCAGCTACGACCTGGAAATGAGGCAGTTATAAAAAACCGGATGAATTTTAATATCGCCGTGAAAACTTATTAGAATCTGATCATATAATAAATCAATGCTAAAAAGGCGATGTGTTCACGCAGATACTTGAGGGCCTTATTCATTTGGTTTTCCACCGTGCTGACAGAGATGTGCAGCTTGTCGGCTATGTCTTGATTGGTGTGGCCCTCGCCGCGGCTCAGCAAAAATATCTCTTTTCTTCTGGCAGGCATACTGTCAATTCCTGCCTGAATCTTCCGGTCGAGCTCATTAAAGTCGATATACTCCTCAATGGTGTTTTTTTCACCAGATTGATTTTTGGCAAAATATTCCTGGTAGGCAATCTCGTGCAGTCGCTTTTTGGTTTGATTAAAGATCAGTCGCTTGGCTATGGTAATGATATAGGCTTTGAAGGAAAGCTGGGCGTTCATGTTCTCGCGGTATTTCCAAACCCGGTAAAAGGTTTCCTGCACAATTTCCCTGGCGTCTTCCCGGCTTGCCACGTACTTCCGTGCTACGCTCAGGAGATTCGCCGCATATTTACCGAAGAGTTCAGAAAAAGCCTTCTGGTCTCCTTTGATTAATTTACCAACAAGTATTTCATCATCATGTGTTGCAGTTTTGCCCATGATCGATTAAAAGGTGATTCTAATTTTAAAATTAGTGGTCGCGCTGATAAACAAGGGATCAAAATGTTACAATGTCTTTTCCCTATGTTACCTCCCGGTAGCAATTCTCAACAAACCGCCGACAAATCAAAAAAAGGGCTCTTTTTTTTCCTGATTGACCAAAAAAAATGTTGTTCAGCGCATCAATTTGAATCGGATATCATAAAATCAGTCTCATCCCTGAGGCTTGGTGAGTTCTTGGTGGGAAAATCTTCGGGTACCGGGTAGCTTGTTTCTCCTGTTGCCAGCCACTCGGCAGCACGGATCATCGTTGTCTGAAAGCCTGCACACCGGTAAGCGGGCGGATAGGTCTCCCCTTTCCACAGGTGCCCCATGCTTGAATTGTATACGCGCCCTTGTTCATAGTTCACAACCCACTCCACCGGCCACATCTTGCGGGTATGCGTGCTGTCGTACGCATACGACAACACCGTTAGGTTCTCCGCCGGACCGCGTGGAAAATAATACACCTCCGTATTAGCTGTTTGCCATTGTTCAGGATAATCTTTGTTAATTGGATGCCGGTTAAGAACCTGGATCAATGCATTAAACCGGTCTCCGTGTCCGGTGTCCTCCCCTTCGCCTGGCGCAAATCGAATGACCTTTTTGTTGGTATCAATTTCCAGTGCATAGCCCATTTCCTTTGGTCTCCAACCCATGCCAATCATTCTGTCATACTCTTTCCAGTGCGAAAATGCATTATTGCCAGAGTGAAGAATGTACAAGCCGCCGCCATTGGCCACGTATCGTTCGAGTTCTTTCTCTGCGGCCAGGGGCCAGCGCAAATGTGGTTCCCAGATGTTGTTGGTATTCTGAACTACCAATGCGTATTTACCGAAGTCGGCCCGCCAGGCGCTCCTTGCCGCACTGTCCGCGGGAACGGTAGCGACATCCACCGTAAATAACCCGCTACTTTCCAGTATCCACTTCGCTACTTTTGTGGTTTGCCTCCAGTCGTGGTTGCTGAACCCATCTACAATCAGGACAGGCAGCGGCTCAGTCCGCTGTGCGTCAGTCCGGCAGGAAGCCATTCCGACCAGGAGCGCGATAAAAATAAACGTTGTTCGACTTATTACTACTTTCATTCCGGTATGATCAAGCTACTGGTTTCATTTTTTTAATGGCGCCTTCACCTGTGTAAAAGAATGCGGAGGGAAGGCAACACTCAACGTTTCTTTTACCGGCTTTACTTCCTGCGTTTCCACATCGTATTTGTCTTTATTTTCAAAAGTAAACGAATCGTTTAACGACGCTGAATTTACGGTGGTGGCTGTGGCCTTCCCGGCGAATGTCCCCGAAACAGGCCGCATATCTGCCGTAATGGTTTTGTCTTTGTGCCTGTTAACTACGTTGATGATGACGGCATTCTCCTCCCCGGAATACACCGTAGTCACATCCAGGTAGGGTATACCGTTAAACTTCTCCGTGCTAAACGTGTCGCACACTACGTGTGTATCTACCGATGTGCCGTGGCAGTTATTGGAAAACAGCTTAAAAGCATGAAAAAGCGGTGTTTTAAAAGTTCCCTTTTCCGGATCACTGCCCACCAGGGAAGTAGCCAGGGTATAGTTCGCCATTTTAACGATATCAGCATGGCGAATGAATGAATTCAGGTACATGGTAGCCGCAAGTGTGGACATCATCGTTTGGCCAAAGGCCGCATATTCATCTACCGAAAGGTACATGGCTTTAGCATCGCTATACCGCGTTTTGGCAAGGGTGATCTGCGCACGCAGGGCGTTGATTTTTTCTTCGATGTCCAATGCACCATTCCCTACGTATTCATAATAATCGTCGGAACGCTCCCAATAGCGGTGGATGGAAACATAGTCGGCAATATCCCTTAGCTCATTGATGATGGTGCGGTTCCAGTCCAACCATTTTCCGCTTTCTTCATAATACGACGATCCTGAAACCACCAACTCTATGGAGCTGTCTACGGCTTTCATAGCCTTGGCGGCTTCTCTGGCAATTTTCACATAGTCATCGGCGTTTTTATAGCCCAGCTCCCAGGGCTCTCCATCTACTTCATTGCCCAGGTCCCAAATCTTGATATTGTAGGGTTCTGCATGTCCGTATTTTGCGCGCAAATCGGAATAGTAGGTGCCGCCTTTATAGTTGCAGTATTCCAGCCAATGGACCGCCTCTATGATCCCGCTGAGGCCCAGGTTTACACATACTACATTCTCACTGCCCATGGCGGCGTTCAGGGCAATCCACTCGTCCGTGCCTACGTGATTGGTTTCTACACCGCCCCACGCGAGGTTGATCCGCGCGGGCCGCTGATTTTTGGGGCCAATGCCGTCCCGCCAATCATAGCCCATCACGAAGTTGCCGCCGGGCCAACGCATATTGGTGATTTTCAGCTCTCTAAAGGCATCGATATAATCCTTCCTGAAACCATCTTCATTGGCCAGCGGCGACGAAGGGTCGTACAAAGGGCCATAGAGGGTATTGTAGCGCTCCAGGTCCGGGCGACCCATTCGGGCGCCATCGAACTCTATCGGCTCCATGAACACCCCATAAATTTTTGGGTCGATTTCGCCGATTACACGGTTCACATCAAATTTGATGGTCGCATTCTGCGCATCCACCAAAATGGGGAGAAAAAGCAAGAGTGGTAATAGTTTTTTCATAGCGGGTTATTTGTTATTGGTTACTCGTTATTGGTTATTGAGTTATTGGTTATTGAGTTATTGGTTATTGTATTCAGTGTTCGGTATTCTGTATTCGGTGTGTGCACACAATCAACTTGCCTGCGGCAGGCAGGCTTTCAGCTTTGAGCTTTGAGCGTCCCTCCGCTCCTTGTTCCTTGTTCCTTGCTCCTTGTTCCTTGTTCCTCATCCTGCCTTTCTTCTGATCAGGGATTCAGTACGGCTTTGATATCCGCGTTGATTTTGTCTCTGATTCCCTTGTCAAGCATTTCCATTATATGCTGCTCGGTTTTCCTTTCTGAATAGGGTCCAAACACCTTATGCTTTACACGTATCTGAAAAAAAACCGACTCTTCTTCACCCGTTTCGCTCAGTGGATGTGTCCACTTGTAATTAACCAGTGATTCGATTCTTGATCGTATAAAAAAAGGAATGATGATAGAATGTACGGACTTTGTTCTATCAACCGTAACATCAATAGCAATGCCCGTTTCTTCTCCTTTGTCAGCAGGTTCCAGGCCATGAAAAACCAGGTGATAGGGCTCGTTGAAATGTCCCAATCCTGAGAATGATTGACCACTATTGCTTGATTGAGAAAACACGAGCGTACTGGAACTCGATCTCGTCCAGGAAAAATGAAATATTTTTACCAGGACGATCAGAAGCACGGCTGCCAGCAGTATTTTGTAGCTTTTTTTCAAATTGGTATGCGTTTGCGAGTTGCGGGTGTATTATCTATTCACATCAATTTTTAAGATGCTCGCTTATCATTTTTTTTAATTCTTCATTTGAAAAGGCGAAATACACTTTGTCGTTTACCACCACACCGTCTTTGTCAACGAGCATATAGTGTGGTATTCCACTGATGTTAAACCGGGAAGCAAAATGGTTCCATTCATCGTCGCTGACCCTGTAGTGCTCGCCAGAGATGTCGGGCACCATCATGTTCCAGGTATCTATTGGAGAGCTCTGGTTGGTAATGTACACAAATTCAACATCCTCGTCTTTCAACTCCTCTTTTAGGGGTTTCATCTGTTTCATCCCACTGCGGCATGGTCCGCACCAGGTAGCCCAAAAGTCCACAAACACTACTTTTCCTCTATATTTTTTGACAATAGCGTCAAATAATTTATCTCCCTCTGTTTTGGGTGTTTCATTGATCACATATCCCGTTTTCGATTTGTTTGCCACCAATTTTTCTGCGATTTCCTTTTCCATGATATCACTCTGCTGAAGGATATAATCAGCGATGAAGGGCGTGGTTATCCTGTCTTTTATCTCCAATTTGACCTCATCTGTAAAAGGCTTTTGCATACCCCGCATCTTACCGCATTGCAGCTGACCGTACATAATATCTGTGGCAAAACCGGCTCCTAAACCAAAGTATTTCTCTAAATTCCTAAACCAGATTTGTTCATATCCTTTTTCGTGGATTGAAGCGATAAGGGAAGCATGATTTTGTTCAAGTGATGCCCACACAGAATCGTTAGCCTCTATTTTTTCATACATTGAAGTCCGATCCCCACAAGCGATTACCTCATCCAGCAGCTTTTCTTCATCAGCAGTTACAGGTATCCCATTTTGCACTAACGAATCTCTCAACGCTACCTGGGCAAAGTTAAATTTAGGTCTTACATCTTCTGCATAACATATCCGGTTTACTAAAACGTCATATTCTCCTGAAACGAGCGATATCGGATTATTCAGGTCATCAGGATTAATAAAATCGAAATATTCGGGCTCCACAGAAACAGGATCCAATGGGATATCTCGCTGGTCCCTGGGAATCTTGTGTTTTTGCCGGTAAGCAGATTCCCTCGAAAAATTTATGGAAAGGATGTTATGAAAAGCCCTGTGACGGATGTGCATATTTTTTATCCGGAGTGCCTTTTTGCATACCCGGTTCGCTTCCAGAAACCTGTCCAAAGCCTCTTTTTCCCTGTCCATGATCTCCAGGCAATAAGCCTTGTATTCCTCGGCTGTCATATCTAACACAAGCTCCATCGCCTTCTGATAATTGAAATAATTTATCGAGTCCATGGCTTGCAAATCCGAATTTACCCTGGCAGTGCCCCCCATAAATAGCGCCTTTCTAACTCTGTTTTGCCTGAATTCATTATAGGGAACGGTGTATTCGGAAAAATCCATGTAGTGAAAAGTCTCCGTACCAGGCTCTAAATAGACCGCTTCATTTATTCGCATAATGCGGACAAAAACCGGCTGGGGATAGATCATAGGGACTTTGCATTCAAAACTGCCGTCAGGCGCAATTTCAATCAAATGGGAATTTTGTTCCTGCGTCAGTATATTGTTGACGTAGATCATTCCAGTAGAACCCATTTTCGGATGGTAGCCGGCTATATATCCTTTATAAACCGCCGTGTCGGGTCTAAATACCGGAAGTTCGAAATCGGTATCATTTTCGATTACGTAGTCAGAATTGCTCGTTCTCTCTTTGCTAAAAAGACGCAGTTCCTCCGGAGACTCTCCTATGAGAAGGTTTTCCTTTTTTACTTTTATAAAAATTTCTTTCTGCGAAGTTCCGTTTCCTAAAATTAGACGGTAGCTTTTTCCTTTGGTCGTCACCAACACATTGTTCCAGATTTCATTGTCACACACCACTTTATCGGAAAATATACCATAATCCCATTCATTGCTGCCGTCGGCTTTGAGCCAATTTCCATGAAGTTCTGGAGGGATGATTGCCGCCAAAGGAGCTTCATTTCCACGTATACTTATGTCAAATATCTTCCACGACTCTTCAAAAAAGTCAATCTTTTCAACTTCTTTTCCCAGGGGAGGAAAATACAATGCGTAGGCATTGAGGCCACTTTCGGGTGTCCAGTGCTGCTCGTTCAGTACTATGCCCTCGGCTCCTGTTACATAGAATTTTTCTCCTCCACTGCTGTTTTGAATGTATGTTTCTGTAGAAGAAACCCGAATCCACCAACCGGGGGTATAGGTAACTTCAAAGTCAATTATTGTGACGGTGTCCCGCAATTCTATTTTTGCGATTTTCACATAGCTTGCCGTAGTGGCCGCAAACTTAGGGTTCTCAACAATGACCTGCGCAGGTGAATAATAGCCTGCCAGGGAAATGGCAATTAATACAAGTAGTTTTTTCATCGTTCAAAGCGGTGGGTTTTGGGTTGATGTAACTTTTCTTTTATTCAAACAGAAGCCAATCGATCTTGGCGGATTTGCCTTTCGCAATGAGCACGAGGTTGTGCAAGCCAGCGTCGTACTTTTTCAGCTTGGCCTCTACCGTTGTCCAGTCGGCGGAGTTGGGTAGGGTTATTTCAGCGAGCAGCGGGCCTTCAGCGCCACCCGACCTTACCTGCACCGAGCCGCCGGTGGTGGATGATGCCCTGAGGCTGATCGCTTTCAAATTCTTCTTAAAATTTACCTGGTTGTACTGCACCCAGTCGTTTTCACCCAGAATCACGTGCCAGCCCTCAAAGGTGTTGAGCGAATCGTTAAACGCAATGGATGCGCCGGCACTCTTGCTGCTGTACCGGTCAGGGTGAATTTTCCTGGTAGCTTCGCTAACGCCCACCCCTCTCAATGTCGGAGTAACCTTTTGAATGGTGCCATCTTCGTTAAAAAACAGGCTATCTACCCGGATAGAGCGGTTTTTATCAAAACCGGGAGAAAGGTCGTTGTGGTGGTAAAACAGATACCACTGATCCTTGAATTGCACGATAGATTGGTGGTTGGTCCAGCAGCCGGTGGGGGACTCGTCCATGATCACACCAGCAAATTTAAATGGTCCCAGTGGATTGTCGCCGATGGCGTACTCAAGTCTTTCCGTCTTATTTGCCACGTGCGGGTAGGTCATGTAGTAAATGCCGTTGCGCTCAAATACAAATGGTCCTTCCTTTAAGCCTTTGTCAAGGGCAGGAAGGTCTTGCAGTATTGCCGGCTCGGAATCCAGCTCAAGCATGTTTTCCTTCAGCTTTGCCCCGAAAATATGACCCTGAGACCAGTATAGGTAGGCCTGGCCGTCATGATCTATAAGTACATTGGGATCGATTCCCCTTACCTTCGCTATAGGTTCCGGCTCTATAGAATACGGGCCCTCCGGACTATCGGCTACTGCTACGCCGATGCCATAGCCTCTCCAGTACTTTACCGTATCCTTAATGATGGTCGGGAAATAAAAATAGTACTTTCCATTCCTTTCTATACAGTCAGGCGCCCACATGCTGTAGGTATCGCTGTTCGCCCATTTCACCTCATTCTGGCTTACAATCATGCCATGGTCAGTCCATTCGGTGAGGTTATCTGAAGAAAACACATGATAATCTTCCATACAGAACCAGGTAGGTCCACGGCCCTGGCCTTCCTCACACCGGATGTCGTGCGAAGGATATACATACACCCGCCCGTTAAACACCCGGGCAGTAGGATCGGCAGTAAACTGATCCGTAATGAATGGATTTTGGGCGTATGCCTGGCTACCTGCCAATATCATCAAGGCCCATAAAAAGTGTGTTTTCAAATGATTCATTGTTTTACGGTTTATCGTCCTATAAATATCGAACAATAACCGGAATGCTCCTTGATTCCTGTTAGAAGTTTCATATTGAACAAAGAAATCAGCGTGCCAGGACCATCGATTTTCCGGCTGTGGGCTAAATTCCTACAAGCAAATATATCAGATGAGTCGGCAAGCGGGGGGTGTAATTGTTACAGATGGTTTTCCTCATGTTACATCACTGCTACGATAGGGAAGAAATGCGTTACCCCGCCTACAAATTCCGTTTATTCATTGTCCAAAAAAACAGGCCGCAAAGAACGACCAAACCTATACCTGTTAAAATGATAAGGCGTGGTGAACGATTAGATGACTTCAATTGCGTATCGCCATAATAGACAAATGAAGCCCAGTAATAGGGGGACTTGTTGTATGCAGACACGTTGCCATCTTTTAAAAAATCTTGCTTCGCCTTCCGCAATGACAGGGAAACCGATTCTCCGAGAGAAAGATGACGATAAAAATCAGACATCAATATGGAGGTTGAAAGGTCATTTAC
>CAYUJK010000150.1:0-8548 GCA_964444895.1 uncultured Roseivirgaceae bacterium | reverse complement strand
TACTCGTCTTTCTAATAGCGCTTGAATCTTTTTCTCTTGTCCGGTTAGTTTGGTTCTTGAGGATTTGCTGCCTTTTGGCCTTCCGAGAACCACGCCTTCTGCTCTCTTGCGTGCGAGCGCTTCTTTGGTACGCTGTGAGATCAAATTCCTTTCAATCTCTGCAGCCAAGCCAAATGCAAAAGCCAAGACCTTTGAATTTATGTCACTGCCAAGACGATAGTTATCCTTAATGGTCCAAACATGGATTTCACGTCTCATGCAGTCATTCAATACCCCCATGATCATTAGCAAGTTCCTTCCCAGACGAGAGAGTTCAGTGCAAATCAGGATGTCATCTTGTTTCATTTTCTTAAGGAGCCTTCCAAGCTTCCTGTGTTCCATTTCCTTAGTACCTGAAATGGTTTCTTCTATCCATTTATTCACGAGCAGCTCTTTTTCCCCGCAAAATCGGTTGATCTCGAATCGCTGATTTTCCACGGTCTGTTTATCAGTGCTCACCCGTATGTAGCCATATATCATTTTTATACTTTTTTGGTTTAAAAAGCAGTATAAAAAAACCACCCATTTTGCGCGGCAGGGACATAAAAAGGTACGGGTATAATTTCTCAGACCTTTGGTTGCTATTTGTCCCATGGCATTTTCCACTACATCTTGATAATTCGATAAAAGGAGCGTCAGATATTGCAGAAAAGGAATTTAAATTACAGTACCCTATCGTTTATGAACACCTCCTTAATCATAAGGGGCGACTTGAGAATAGAAATACTGCCGAAACAGGAATTAGATATGAATGGTACGCCTTGCAAAGATGGGGTGCCAACTATTGGGAGGATTTTTTTCGACCAAAAATAGTCTGGGGTGAAATATCTGATAAAGCAAAATTTGGT
This sequence comes from uncultured Roseivirgaceae bacterium, assembly GCA_964444895.1. Lineage (GTDB taxonomy): Bacteria > Bacteroidota > Bacteroidia > Cytophagales > Cyclobacteriaceae > CAJXNP01. Next base: position 7,661 of record CAYUJK010000150.1, on the reverse strand, counting down.
TTTGATGAGACGGGTAAATTTGTACCAGAAGCAACAACATTCCTAATGACTGGAAAGTCACTGTACTATTTGTTTGGTTTTCTAAATTCATCACTATCTGAATTTCAGTTTGCCCAAATTGGGACTACAACCGGAGTAGGGACGGTTAGGTGGAAAAAATTTACTATTGAACAGCTTCTTATACCTCGTGTTTCAAGCACTATTGAAGAAGAATTCGAAAGAATAATAAAGGAATTACTGGTTAGTGAGAATAAATCCCACCACCAAGAAAAGCTCAATAAGAAGATCTATGACTTGTTTGATCTCTCCGTAAATGAAATTGAAATAATTGAACAATATGGCTCCTAGACTATTTCAATGAAGCCTATTTGGGATCGCTCCTCAGTAGATAAGCTATAAAGGTCGAAGATCATTCTATCAATCTCTACTTCCAAATCTCGTGTATCTACACCTTTTGTTTTACCCTGCTGAATCTTGTTTACTACTTCCTGAAAACAACGATTTGTGTCATCATCGACCTTTATGACTGGTATTTTATCAATAAAAATTTTTCGTAATTCCCTTGTGCCTCCTTGGAGTTCAGGAAAGTTGTCCATGAAACAAAACTTGAATAGGGAGGAGTTAAGGAAACCCGTTAAAAATGCAAGTTTTTCTCCGGTAATCATAAATGATTTATCGTTCTGAAAGAACTGTTCACTATCTAAGTAGAATGGCAAAAACTTGGTCATGTTAGGGTATACTATTTTCTGATGAAAAAAATCCTCCCAATAGTTTATACTATATTTTGTCTCGAACCACTTATTATGAGTTCTTTTCCTTGCACCGGTCTCGCCTGTTTGCTTGAGCCTATCATACCCAAACGATAATAAGTGCTCTTTAATAGCAGGATACCGATCAATATCATATTCCTTACTCGGAAAAGTTGCTATTAACCATCGATCAGCAAAATCATAGCCATATCGTTTGATGTCTCGTCCTCTTAAAATGGGTCTTATAATTTCGGCAGATTTTGGGTCCATGGCAATGAGCTCATTTTTCTTCTCACCATTAATAATAAACGCATCATTATAACCAGTCTTAATACCGTAATTAATTTGAATATCCCAGTCTTTTAGGGGAGTACCTATGCGTTCGATCTTTTCCTTGATTCTCTGCTCAATTGGAGACAAAACTACCCAACTATCAGAGTTGTTGAATTTTAATTTTGTCTTATGCTTGGATATGTATACTCCAAGGTTCAGGATAGCATCTTCCTTTACAACACAAGCATTTGTTTCTACAATGTTTGATCCTTTGGTGAACAAGAGAATATTGGTATCCACTGTTGCCGACTTGAATATCTTCTGACCAGCGAAGTCTACCAGTAGTAACGGGTTTGTCTGATTGGCAAAGAAACCCCTAGTGGATTCACCATATCCGGCTCGCATCCATTTGTTGGAAGTGATGTAGCATAAAATACCATCTTTTCGAAGCAATCTGTGACCCCTCTCATAAAAGAGAGAGTAGATATCACCCATCCGCTCAAAGGTTTGATAGCTTTGAGATGAATATTTCCTTGCAAGAGCACCATTATCCTTTTGAAGTTGGACATAGGGTGGATTTCCGATTACCAGGTCAAATTTTTCCACTCCGAACATCCAGTCAGGGTCAAACCAATCGCACTTGTCATGACTGAAAGGATTCCACACGCTGAGCTTATATGCCCTAGAATCTGGGTTATCAAAGAAACTGAGTTGTTGTTTAAATATGCTTTTCTGAGTATTAAGAAACTCGGCCTTTATCTGCTCTTTTTCTTTGCCATAGCTCTGTAGGTAGTCTTTACGCAGTTCCTTTAGCTTTAGTAACTCCTCATAATTACTAAACATGTTTTGTTGACCATCTTCACTGGGTAGGCCGATTAGTGTATCTGCAGTCACAAACTTGAACTCTAAGTTAGGCAGGGGCTCTACTCCACGGTTGGGCTTGGATTCATCGATGGTTTCATCTACTATCAGAGTAAGGAAGCAACGGAGCTTGGAGATTTCAGCAGCCACCGGTTGGATGTCCACCCCATAGAGGGAGTTCTGAATAATTCCAATTTTTCGAGCGTATTCTACACTTGCCTGATCAAGCTTTGATTTGATTTGCTGGCGTATGTAGGCATTGTCTACCTTTTCTATCTGTCGGGCTTTCCACCAGGTTGATTGCGGATCGAGCTTTTGCAATGCCATGACAATTTTCTGCATCACCCCGATTGGGAAAGCACCTGAGCCGCATGCCGGATCAAGGATTTTGAGTTTATCAAGTGCCTCAAGAATTTGGACTTTGTGAATCCATATCGCAGAATCATTCGCAAATTGATAATCCAAATGAAAGAGTCCGTGAAGCTCTTCTCTTAACGTCTCTTGAGATTTGTTATCTGGAAATTCGAGGTGATTGACAAGGAATTGTACCAAACTTTCACTTGCCATATAATCCACCACTTCCCTTGGAGTATAAAAACTACCTGTTGCCTTTCGTGCGGTCTCTCCACTATCCGGGTCAATTTCGGCCAACAGGTTTTCAAAAATTCTACCGAGCATCTCAGGATCTACACTTACTTCTACATCTACCACTGAGTTTTCATCGATGGTGAAGTTGAACTGTTCGAGCTTTTCGAAGAACTCTATGAACCAATCATCTGGAATGATAAGAGTATTGAGGTTTTTGGATATACCTGTTTGAGAATCTGGCTTGTAAAAATCATCGGGTTGCGGTTCAAATAGCCCGCCATTCAGGAACGGAATTGTATCAGTTCCTTTAGGCAGATCGGTCCTGCGTTGATCCATTGGGGTATTGAGTGTCTGGAAAAATAGAAGTTCCAAAATGCTGTGGTAGTAGCCTTTATTTTTCCTTACCGCTTCACTGGACAATAGAAACTCGGGTAGAAGAGGGATTCCACCATTTGAAGCGTGATCGGGCTTCTTCATCTTCAAGAACCAGCAGAAAACCGTCCTTCCGATCAATCGCACGGCAAATTCCTGGTAGGTTTTGCGATCACTAATAGATACATTGGGGAGTTGCAAGGTTCGCTCATGAGTAATGGTTTTGGTCCCTTTTCCTTCCGTAGCTCCTACAAGCTTGTAGAATTGTCGGGCCACTATCTTGTAAAACTCCTCATTGAGCGCTTCGACACTGAAGGCATCTCGAATGTCCTCTAAGTTTAGTGGTTTGTTTCTTAGGCTAAAAATGCGATCAGTTGGGGTTTTTACCTTTTCTCCTTCCCCTAAAAAGTAGGTGTATCGCTTGGGTTCTGTGATTTGATCGATTAATTGTTGGTCTCCATCAGCTACTCTTATTTCTGATACAAATGACAAACGCCATTTGTTCTTTTGCCTGAAAACAACCAGTGCACCATCTACATCATATTTGTAGATATTCCTGAGAAGGTTGCGGAGGCCCACCCGATTTTCTTCAAGCCAGACATTAGGTTTAACCTCCACCAAGTATAACCCTATAATGCGATCATCAGAAGTATCGAGACTCCCTAACTCAAAAGCTGCATCCGCTTTGTCATTGGCTGGAAGTGAGATTTGCTGAGGCTCCCGGTGAAGTCTTTTCACCTGGAAAATCTCTTTCAAGACCTCAATCCAATTGTTCTGGGAAAAGGAACCTGATAATATTTCTTGAAGCTGTGGTTTGGTCATTTTGGTAAGAAGGTTTCAGAGAGTACGACTTCCGGTTCTACATTGGCTTCTATTTCATTTATTTGCGATGGCACCTCTTCATCTTCGTGTACATCATATTTTTTAGCCAGAGCAATCAGCAGGTTATCCACCTGAGCCAGGCTTATCTTTCGCTTGTCTAGTTGCTGCCTCATTTTTTTAATTTCGTTAGGAAGTGGGGTGAACGTTCCCTTGTCCACCAGGATGGATAGCGATTCGCAAGCGGCCTGGGCATCCTTATTTTTAGATATTCCTTTCATGTCACGCAAGAATTTTTTGGCCTGTGAGGAAATGGCATCTGCTTTATCCGTGGTTGTAACCGTATCAGATGATGCGATCAAGGAAGGGATATCAATGGCCGGTTCTATTGATTCCGCTTTGAAATACTCGGCTGCTTCCAGAAAGGTTAGCGCTTCGGGATTCTTCTTCGGTTGGACCTTATAAAAGTCCATTTTGAACGGGGATTTGAGAAATACGACAGACCCTTCAATAATGTCATCATCTTTGGCATACTGGGCCTTCCTGGCCGTCCGTGCCTTTAAGGGAAAGTTTTTTATCCTTTTGAACTCTTTAGGATTGCTGTCTTTAAACTCACGGATAAACCTGAGATATTCCAATCTCTTGTCTTCTTCATCTGGTAGACCCTCTTTGAATAGTTCAAATTGCTCTACCAGCTCTTCATGTGTAAATATTTGGGCATCTTCTCCAAATGCAGAGTGAAATCCCTGGAGTTTGATCAGGGCGTTGTGGTACAGGTGGATTTCTTCATCGCCTTGCTGAGAAGGATAGAAGTTGTAGTTGTATATAACTTCGGCTTCACTTCCAATTCTATTTACCCTACCAATGCGCTGCATTAGACGAGTGGCATTCCAGGGCGTATCATAGTTCACAATCACATTTGCCCGGTGGAGGTTGATCCCCTCGGCAAGTACATCTGTGGTAATGATCGTGTCGAAATCATTTTTCCGTTCCCCGGTATAGTTTGCGTCAAAGTTTTCCTGAATTGTTGCGAATACTTTGCTCCTGTTTTGGGAAGAAACCATAAGCACTTTTCTCTTTGTATCTTTCCGCAGATTATCAGAGAGCCAGGTTGCCGTGTCAGTACTTTCTGTGAAAATGACCAACTTACCGCTCGGGTTTATGTTAGGGTTTAGCAACTCATCATTCAATGCACTTATAAACTCCGTGAGTTTTGGATCATAATCAATCTCATCCCACAAGGATTTGAGTTCTTTCAGTAAATCGGCATCCTTTCTAAGTCCCTCAATAAAGTCTTTCTCGAAATCATCCGGAGCAAAGACATTGTTCCTTGGGTTATCCATATTCATTTCCAGGATCATAACCTCTAGTTCTTCAATACTGAAGCCTTTCTCCATGAGGTCGTTAATCCTTAGATCCGGGGCTATGAGAACCTTACCAGCATCAAACATTTCGATCATCCTTTGAGTGGCGGTGTAAAGATTGTTGAGCGAAATCTTGAATGCTGAAAAACTACTTTCCAAGCGTTTCACCATGAGGGTTTTCATGATAGCTGCCAATGACTTAGAAACAAGAATGGCCTGATCATAGTAATCTTCCCGAAGCTCTTCTTTCAAATACCTGATTGCCTGGTAACGGAAATAATTGATCTTATCTTCATCAGTAAGAAAGAAAATGGTTTTGTAAAAGAGTTTACTTAACCTGGCATCCAGTTCATATTCTTTGGCTTTTGGGGGAGCAGGTTCAGGGAAGTTGATGCGCTGATCATGAATATCTTCTATGTATTTGGGATAGTTGGCCAAATCCCTTCGGGTTCGTCTTACGGTGATCTGCGAAATGATCTTTTCTCTGATAAGGGCATAAAGCTGCCGTATCTTATTCATATCGGGTTGGTCTGCACGCATTAGCTCACGGTATTCCCGAATGATTGGACCAAAGAAACTTTGAAGATTGGTTTCCGGAAGGGTACTCTTTCTGGCATCCTGAAACATCAACAATTGATAGTATAAGTCTTGCGGCCTATTATTAAGTGGTGTTGCAGAAATGAGAATGACCTTTTTCTTTTTGCCTGGCACTAACCCTTCATTTATTCGAGGTGCTTTACAAACCATTTGCAGATTTGCAAACATTGTAGAAGTATGATTTCTATAGCGGTGAGCTTCGTCCACCAGAATCAGATCATATTCCTCTTTGGGCCAGTAATTCACGTCTCCCTTCAAGATTTTATCCAAGCGACCATTAGTAATGAATTTGGTATGCCTGTCTATACCAAATGTCCTAAACGTAGTTTTCCAGTTCTTTTCCAAGGCTGGTGGATAAACCACCAATATTTTGGTGTTCATCGAGCCATTGGCGATAAGAAAACGCTTTGCTATAATGGTGGCAATGATTGTTTTACCCAAACCCACCACGTCAGCCAGGAAAAAACCATTGTGGTCCAGCAGCATCTGAAAGCCCTGGTTCACAGCATCCACCTGATAACTTAGTTTCTTGTAAGAACTTGGGAGATCACCTATCGTGTCCGGATCATAGTCTATATTCTTACCAAAATACTCAATAAGAAACTTGACGTATATTTCAAATGGTGTGAATCGCTGACCGATGTGTGTTTTGCTTTTGAAGCTTTCAATGTCGGAGGATAATATCGGTGTGGATTCTTTCCATAGTTCCTCAAATTGCTTTTTGGAGTACTCCACGTCATCATAGTCTTTCAGGGCAATATTTAATTCATAGTTCGGTGATTTTTTGATTCCAAGTCCAGCCTCGGTAAGGTTGGAAGAACCCATTATTACCCATCCATCAGAATTTTCTGAATGGTTCTCAGGAAGGAATAGATAGAATTTTGCATGAATAGCCTTTGATTTATGAGCCCTAACTTCTATTCTTCCGCTGATCAAGTCCTTTACAAAATCAAGCACACCTTTTTCAACCTCTTCAGAATATTTCGCTTCTCTAATGTCCTGAAGGAACCATTTCAAAAACTCCTCTTTCGTTCTTTCTTCGTCACCAAAGAAGATCATGCCCTTTCGTTGAGCTTCGGAGAACATCTGGTCTACATTGATGCCTACAAGTATTTTTATACTCTTGAGGTCTTTTAAAAACGGTTGAAGTTTGAAATATCCAGACGACCGGAAATAACCCACAACCGCATGAAAGGCATACAAGTTGTGCATGTGGTCAATTATGCCTCTGAATTTATCAAAGACATTCCGGTCATTGGTGTTGGTGAAAAACTTAGTTGACATTCAGATCCTTTTAGATATTTCGGTTAGTGCTTCTTTAAAAAAAGGTTGTCCTTCAAAATCAGCCAAAATGCTTTCGGAGATGAACTTGACCTGCAGTTCCTCGTAATCAATTTCCAGGATTTCGGACAAGCCATGAATCATTGAAATTAGTACAGGTCTTTCTCCTATCTCTATTTTTGACAGAGTGCTGGTGTCCATATCCAGTCTTTGGGCAACCTTCCGTTGAGGTATTCCCTTTGATTCTCTTATTGATTTCAAATACCCTCCAAATTCAACACTTTTCATTTGACAATTTGGTTTAGACAATATTGTCAAATATAAGCTCTACAAAAGAAAATACAAGGAAAGAAATCAGGTAAGATATCAACATTAAGGAGTTGAGGAAATAAAGGAAACCAAGGACACTAGTCCTTAATCTCCTTAGAATCCTGTGTATCCTTGCCGGTTGAATTGTGAGGGTAGCGTTTTATGTACCGCCTAGGTTTGCTCAATTTTTGGTAGCTTGTTCTGTTAAGAAAGTTGGCTAAAGATATGGTGGGTATGCTTAGTAAACACATCGGTGTAACCAAACCAGTGGCACAAAAAAAGTGATCCCGTTTGGATTCGAATCTACCTGTCGGTAGACAGGCCAAAGACCTTCCCGACCTCGACGTCGGGATGCTCTATCTCGCTGAGCTAACCAATCTGGTGGGGAAAAGGAAAGTGATCCCGTTTGGATTCGAACCAAAGACCTACTGCTTAGAAGGCAGTTGCT
>CAYUJK010000149.1:3517-8605 GCA_964444895.1 uncultured Roseivirgaceae bacterium | reverse complement strand
CAACTTCGTGAGGCCCTGGAAAAAGGAAGGGCCATAGACGGAGAAAGCCAGGAAATGGCAGGCTTCCGGCAGGCAGAGGCCATCATGGAAATATGCAATAGCCAGGAAATTGACTCATAGCAGATGAAGGAAAACAGAGAGATTCCTGACGCCGCCCAAGACAGGAATATTTGGCTTTCGGTAGGCGCGCTTATTGATGGCGAATCAAAAAAGCCAATTAAAAATGCCCACATCGTATACGGTAATCATGAAATTCTTTTTGTTGGTAGTAACGGCAATACGCCGCCACGGCATTTTTTGCAGCCAGGGCAGTCACAGCCCGATGTGCATCTGCCAAACCACACCCTGCTCCCCGGCTTGATAGAGGCACATGCTCATTTGTTCCTAGAAGGGGCTGAACTGGACTTTGAAAAGCGGAAGGTGTATCTGAAACAGGACGGCGATGGTCTGCTGCGTCATGCATTGAAGCGGCTTGACAAGTTGGTTAAAATAGGGGTGATGGCCGTGAGAGATGCCGGCGATAAAGACGGAGTGGGGCTGGCACTCAGCAGGCTGTATCAAAGTGCAGACCGGCCCTTGATGCCCTACCTGGATAGTCCGGGGGCCGCTATTCACCGCCAGGGCAGGTATGGCAGTTTCATGGGTGGAGCGTTAGAGGATTTTTCCTCGGCCAGCGAATGTATAAAGAATCGGGTAGAAGCGGGCGCCGACCGGATTAAACTCATTCCTACAGGGATCATCAATTTTAAGAAAGGCGCAGTAACGGCTCCGCCTCAAATGTCAACAGAGGAGGTGTACGAGCTTGTAAAGGCTGCAAGAGAATTTGGAAAGCAGACCTTTGCTCATGCCTCAGGTGATGATGGGATTGAGCACGTCATAGAGGGCGGGGTGGACTCCGTAGAACATGGATTTTTTGTTCGTGAAGATCAGTTGGCGCGGATGCGCGACAGGCGGATTGCATGGGTACCTACATTCGCGCCGGTTCAGGAGCAGGTGGACCACGCCGATGTGATGGGTTGGGGCCAAGAAGTGGTCATGAATCTGGAAAAAATATTGGATCAACACGCCAAAAGCCTGGTAAAGGCCCAGGAAATGGGTGTGATCATCATAGCGGGTAGTGATGCCGGCTCAGTAGGAGTGGCCCACGGGTATGGGTTTTTATATGAATTAGAATTGATGGAAAAAGCCGGCCTCTCAGCAATCGATGTGATCAATGCGGCCACGGGTAATAGCTCAGGAAGACTTGGCTACAGGGAAAAATTTGGGGTGATTAAAAAAGGCTACAAAAGCCGGTTTATTATCATGGAAAATTCTCCATTAGAAAAAATCGCTAATCTTCGGAAAAACAAAATTGCGGTGTATGACGGCGTTGCTTATAAAGGTCGTGAAGACATAGATGTCTCCGGACTGTAATGACTTGCGTGTTTTTTTGGCCAAAAAAAGAGTAAAACCTGGGGCATTTCTCCCATAGATTTTACTCCATTTACTATCTTCTAAATACAGTAGCTATACCGCTACAAGGATTTCGCTGTCGGTAACCTTCAATTCTATACCTGCTTCTTTTGCGGCTTCTTGCAGCGCAGCGTCCAGCATTACCACAGGGTCTTTGCTTACCTCAAGTCTTCGCATCAGTCCGGAGCCTTTTTTGTCTCCTACAGCAAGCGTGATTTTCAGCCCTCGCCGCTTACACGAAACCCTCGTTTCATTTTCAAGCTTGGTGTTCATGGGTTTGATGAAGGCGTCTATGTAGTGCACGCCTATTCCTGATTTGTCAGAAAATCCGGGAGGCAACTTTTCTTTTGCAGCCGGATTTATATCGCATATTTTAACCATTTTCTATCTCTTTAAAACTGATAATTCGATAATCGTTTAACCCTTGAAATTAGGAATCAATGATCAGACTGACAAAGGTTTCTGTGAATATTTATTAGCGCAATATCTCTTCTTTTTTACCGCTGTCTTCCTCTTCTTTTTCACGCTGTACAAGGGCGTAGTGGATCACCTGGTACACCAGGCTCCACTTGTGCTCGCGACTCGTGGAGGCGCAGTAGCAGGCCGAGGGATTTACCTGGTGTTCCCAATCCAGGATCGTATCCAGAGGCTGGCCCAGCAGTGGCTTTTCATTTTCTATCGAAGCCATTAAGGCGTCGGCATTCTTCAGATACTGACACATGTATCGATAGCCGTCGTCTCCCGGAGCAGGCACGCAGTTCAGCTCTTTGATCCTGTAGAGATCTTGTGAGGGGCTCAATTTTACCAGGTAGTCAAATTGCAGCGGTCTGCCCATGTTAGAGCAGGTTGTGCCTTCGTACCGAAAATATGCTTCAATGGAGCGGTCGTCCATCACATTGATTTTCAGCCGCTCGGCAGACCATTTTCGCAATGCTTTTTGGCTAATGCTGTAGCTGGCTTCACGGTTCAGCACACCCGTTTTTGATTTTTTTTCTTCGCCTTTCTCCGCATTAGCGTTTTGCAGTTGCTCCACGTTTTCGATCTGTTCAAAAGTACGCCAGTAAGGCGCCCTTCGAAATTGACAGCCTTCCAACGAACAGTTTTCGCAGGGTATCAGGTGATTTTTTACTTTGTGGGTGTGCCGGGTAACGCCGAAAACGGCTAACAGCGATTTTTTGGGGTTCAGCATCCCGGTTTCCATTACGTCGATTTGCTCTGGAAATCCTGTCTTTTGCTTACTGCGAATAAGGTCCATGAGCCTGCCTTGTTCCAGGATGTTCCATTCCGGGTATCCTGGGCTATAGTGCGGCAATACAGCCAGTTGGCGTTGATCGGCCCAGGCGCAGATATGAGCGCTGGCGCGCGTCACCAGATGCTCAACCACTGCAGACCCGTACATTTCCATAAAAAAATACTCATCTGGCTTTTCTTCCTTCCAGAGCTGCTGGGCACGTTTTTCGAGGTTTTTACCAGCACTTACTGCTACCACCACCGCGTTGTGGGCTTCGGCGTCCTTCAATTGTTCGAGGAGACGCGTGGACGAGAATTCTATCCCATCTACCTGGAATGTGTGGCTGTCAATAACCAGGTCTTCCGCGTAGCGGGCATAAATCCATGGATTGCCGTGTTGGGCATACCACTGTTTCACCATAGCGGTCAGTTCGCCCGCCCGCCCCTCAAGAGGATAGTCGGGCGGATAGCCCAGTAGTCTTTTGTATTCGGTATCGGGTATATCTATGTCTGGTTTATGATCGATCCACTCTTGCATGTCTCCACGTTTTTATCTTCAAAAATGATTTATGAAATATTCATAGTGTCGATAGACTCCACAGGGTAAAACTGGCAGCCCTCCACGAAATAGTCGAAAAAGTTGGGGTCGGCCTCCAGGCGGCAGTGGGTAATCTTTTTTACGATTTCTTCCAGCTCCAGGCGCCTGGTTTTTGAAAGCAGCGCTATGCAGGCACCCTCAATCGATGCGTTGCCTACCTGAACAATCTTTGAATCGTCTATGTTGGGGATAAGCCCTATGCGCTTAGACGACTGTATATTGAGATGCCGGCCAAATCCGCCAGCCAGGTAGAACACGTCAAGGTCTTCAAATTTCAACCCATATTTGTTGAACACCACATGCAAGCCCGCCACATTTGCCCCCTTGGCCTGGGCCAGCTCGTTGATGTCGCTCTCGTTGAAATACACTTGCTGCTCTTCGTTGAGCATGATCTTGTCTTCTCCATTTTCAAAGCGGCCCAGTTGGTTTATATGGCCTGTTTTCAGTAGTTCACCTAAAATATCGATGAGCCCCGATCCGCAGATACCCTCAGGAACGCCATCTCCAATCACTTTGTAGCTGATGTTCCCGGCCTCGTCAATGCTCACTTTTTCGATGGCGCCTGGCAGGCCGGGCATGCCACACGAAATGGCGCCGCCTTCGAAGGCTGGTCCCGCCGGACAGGAAGCGGCAAATATTTTGTCCTTATTTCCTATAATCAATTCGGTGTTGGTGCCAATGTCCATGATAGCTACCAGGCGGTCTTCGCGAGCAAAATCCACAGCCAGCATACACGCTGCGGCATCGGCGCCTACGTGCCCGCTGATAATGGGCATGCCGTATACCCGTGCCTTGGGATTTATCGGAAGGAGCAGTTTTTTTGCTTTTTCCGAAAGACTCGTGGTTTCTCTTTTTCCCTCAGCATATTCAATTTCAGTGATCGACTGGTAGGGGTTCTGACCTATGCTGTATACACTCAACCGGAAAAACATATCCCGCATGGTAGAGTTGCCGGCGACCACCATTTCATAGATGGATTTTGGATCAACAGGAAACTCCTCAATGGCGTGGGTGAGGTAGCCGGCCAGTGTGCGTTGCAGTAGTTTGGCGCCATTCACCGTATCGTAGTGGATGCGCGACATGATGTCGGAACCGCCGAAGCGCTGGGGATTTTCAAAGGAAGAATCGGCTACGATCTCGCCAGTTTCCAGGTTTAGCAGGCGGAGTACGATGGTGGTAGTGCCCAGGTCCAATGCCAGGCCATAGATGGGTCCCGGGTTCCGGTCGATTTCCTCTCCGTCCAGCAAGATGCGGTCGCCATCGCGCGTAACGCAGGGGTCTATTTTCAGCTTTTGGTTGCTGCCGGGCAGGTGCAGCGCCTGCCTTTCAATTTTCATTTCGCCGCGGCGCATGGTATGGCAGCGGATTACGCCCTCCTCTTTCACCACATTGCTGCAACAGGAGAGACGGAAATTATCTTTCAGGTGGCCTTCCTGCTCTACGGGCGCCGAGAGGCAGTCCATGCCCTCCACGACTTCCACCAGGCACTCCTTGCACTTGCCTTGTTTGCGGCAGGAGGTTGGCACCTGAATGCCCATGTTTTCGGCATGTTCAAATAAAGAAAGTCCCGGTTTTACCTGGGTATGTTGGCCATTAAAATACAGTTCTACGCTCATTATCCTTTAAAAAATGCGACTCATACACCGCGTACTTTCTCTGCTTTACGATAACGACTTACTTCTACGGTAAAAAGCTGAAAATATTACGCAAACGATTGCACAATATACTAACAAAACGGCGCGACTACAAGTTGGGGTGGGGGTATTGTGTGTCAATTGGTGAATGTGCTCACTAAAATACCAGACACG